>JBASZP010000348.1:0-53148 GCA_049660965.1 Daejeonella sp.
TACCGCTTTATTCGTATGCTGTTGTATGCTTTCTTGTCATTTGGTTTTTATTGCGCAGGGAAGGCAAAACATTTCGCAGCATCGGATTGGTTAAAAACGGTTTCAGTGTAAAGGCGGTTCTCATAGGATTGGTTTCGGCTTTACTATGGGTGGGCTTTATGCAGTTCATCTATATTCCTGTAATAAAGAACTTATTTGTTGTGCCTGATTATACAGAGTATGATTTCATCAAAGGCAATATTTCAAAATTATTGATGATTATTACTGCTGCGTGGCTTGTAGGTGGGTTCTATGAAGAAGTAGTATTTCGGGGTTACATTCAGAATGTATTGGAAAAAAGATTTTTTAAAGGGTCTGCTGTCCTTTGGAGCATCATCGTAACCAGCGTTTTGTTTGGGCTTTATCATTGGCAGCAGGATATTTTCGGAGTGATTGCCGCTATTTTAGGAGGTTTGTTTTGGGGCATCCTTTACAAAAAATTTGATAATAATCTTTGGATACCTATTCTATCACACGCCATTTTCGATACCATCACGTTGGTTCTTATTTATACGGATAGGTTTGGAAATTTGTACCGATAATTTGTCGTTTATATCATCAATAGTTAATTCTAAATTTCTTCTAAATTCTGCCAGTCCTTTGTATTACTAAAATTTATATACAATGGCATTACAGGAAGAATTAGAGAAACAAGGAAACTGGCTTTTTAAGTATAGAAGTTTTTTACCGTTAGTTATTTTATTGATTGGTACTATACTGTATTTAAGAACAGAACTATATCCTGAAACATTCTTTTTAGAAGAAACCCCGTATGAGATTTACTTTGAAAGGCTATGTTTATTCATTAGCTTGTTTGGTTTGGCAATCAGGGTTTACACCGTCGGGCATACGCCTTCCAACACATCGGGAAGAAATACAAAAGAACAGTTAGCGGATAGCGTTAACACCTCCGGCATATATTCCATTGTTAGACATCCGTTATATCTTGGCAACTTTTTTATGTGGCTGGGTTGTGCAGTGATGACCGGGAACCTTTGGTTTATAATTGCATTTATACTTTCCTATTGGATTTACTACGAAAGGATAATGTTTGCCGAAGAACAGTTTTTAAGGAGAAAATTTGATGCCCTTTATCTGGATTGGGCGAGTAAAACACCTGCCTTTATTCCCACCTTTAATCTTAAAAAATTCATCAAACCCCAATATTCGTTCAGTTGGAAAAAGGTGCTGAAAAAGGAGAAAAACGGATTGGCGGCAATCTTCCTGATTTTTACCTTTTTCGATATAACCGGAGAGCTATTGGAGCGAGATACACGCTTTGATTATGTGCTGATAGCATTGTGCATTGTTACAGGCTTGCTGTACCTGGTATTAAAGTACCTCAAAAAATACACGCCTGTTTTGAATGAGAGCAATAGATAACCCTTCGATAGAAATACATTGAATAATGCCACAGTACACTACTAAAAGTATAACCAATCGGTTCATACTTTTTTCAGAGCAGAAATTATTACCGTTTCTAAACAAGTATAAGAAAAAGATTTTTTGGGCAGTCTTCTCTATATTCCTTTTAGGGTTTAGTGTTTTGGCTGCCTATGTGATGCTCTCAAAACCACAATACATTGACGTACATATTTCAGAAGAAATACAGGAAAAACAGAACAGTTTTCTTGACCGCTTTATGATAGCTGTTAGCTGGTTCGGTCAGATAAGGGTTTCAGTTGTAATGGTAGCTTGTAGTGCGTTGCTCCTGCTGCTAAAGCATAAAAAAGATGCTTTGCTGATGGCATCCACTTTAATATCAGGTGGTATAGCTTGGGTGTTAAAGACACTGATAAACAGACCCAGACCTACCAAAGATTTTGTTTCCATTCTTGAAGAAACCCATTATCAAAGTTTTCCCAGTGGTCACGTATTGTTTTATACGGTGTTCTTCGGTGCGTTAATATTCATTTTGATACGAACCATTAAAAAATATCCGATTTTGAAAATCAGTGGTATTCTAATATGCCTTGCGATGATTTTCTTAGGGGCTGTATCAAGAGTATATCTCGGCGCACATTGGTTTACCGATGTATTAGGCGGTTTTTTAGCTGGATTAATGTATTTATTGATCGCAGGGCATTTTTATTTTGATTGTAGGAAAAAGAGCATATAGATGTGCAGTTCTAAATTTCTTCTAATTTTGTTTGTTTTTTTACCAAAAGTAAAATTCTAAAGTTTTAAATATGAAGAAAGTAGTATCAGTTATTGCCGCATTAGCTGCAACTTTCGCAGTAGAAGCACAGGAAGCCATTACAGTTAAAAAAGACACTTTATCCTTTATTAAATCCAAACGGATGAGCGATGAAGACCTTTCAAAAAAGAGAGAAGGAACCTTTGTTACAGAACTTCCTGACATTTCTTCAGACCCAGTAACAGGTTTCGGATTTGGCGTTAGAAGCAACGTGATATGGAACGGTAAACGGGACAATGAGTTATTTGCCTACACGCCCTACCTGATGAAATTAAAAGCCAATGCAGCGTGGTACACTTCCAACGCAAAGGAACTGGCTTTATCATTGGACGTACCTTATTACAAAGGAACACGCTGGCGTTTTAAAATTGACTTTAAGGCCTAGCAAAATCCGACAAATCTATATTTCGGTTTAACCGATAAAACTTTGGGAGATTTACGTCTTCCGTCTGACGAGAACACCACTTTTTCTACTTACAAGGAATATGACAGAGCAAGGAAAACCTTGCATCACGGAGGCGTTGGGGAAGCAGCCTTTGTAACCGATGCGCTTTCCAACCGTTTCAGAGAAACAGAATATATGTTGAACCTTAAAGCCGATTACGCTTTAGGAAACGGAAAATGGCGTATTATGGGCGGTTACGAAATACAGCATCTAAGCTACAAGACCTTTGAGGGAATGGAAGCTGATGCGATAGACCCCGTAACCGGAAACCATACCAAAGCTCCTAACGGCACATTATTGTTAAGACGTGATTTTGAGCAGGGAAATATTTCGGGTGTAGATGGCGGTTGGGTTTCCATCATACAGAATGCCTTAATATATGATACAAGGGATTTTGAACCAGACCCGACCAAAGGAGCCTATTTCGAGATTGCCAATGAATATTCGAGTAAACTTATCGGTTCGCAATTCGACTTCGATAAGTTATTGATACAAGGACGTTACTACCAAAAACTTCCGTTCGGGAAACGTACCGTATTGGCAGGTCGTGTTGGCATCGGAAACGTGTTTGGTAAAAATTCACCATTCTTTGAATACCAAGACCAATGGTCGCCTGAAGGAAGCATTAATGCAATGGGTGGTAAAGCATCATTAAGAGGATACAGAGCCAACCGTTTCTTGGCAAGGTCGATGTGGTTCTCTAACTTTGAAGTAAGGACACGCTTAGTTGAAACTACTTTATGGAAACAGCATTTATCGTTCACTGTTGCACCATTCTTTGATATGGGAACAGTTCGTGACCGTTGGCAGGATTTGAATTTCCAAAACATCAAATATTCCTACGGTGCTGGCTTAAGAGTTGGCTGGAACCAATCTACCATATTGTATTTTGACTATGGAAAGTCTAAAGAAGATGGGATGTTCTTCTTTGGTATTGGACAAGCATTTTAGTAAGAAGATAGTATTCTAAATTTCTTCCAAATCATATAACAGTTTTGCATTCATAATAACACATATAACTTGTAATTTCTGAAATATGATAATAAAATTAACCCTATTGTTTCTGGGAACAATAGTCGCCTTTTGGATAAGTGCTATTTGCGGCGGTGGAGCGAGTCTTATTCTTATACCTATCTTGAATTTACTTCTGCCAACTTCGGTAGTCCCGTTCTCATTGACAATAGGAACATTTACAAGTTCCGCATCGAGAATTGTAGTCTTTAAGAAACATATTAGCTGGAGGATATTTTTCTGGTTTGTACCGTTTTCCATTCCGGCTGTGTTAGTGGGTGCTTATTTGATAAAATATATCAACCCTAATTATCTACAGCTCATCGTCGCCTTGTTTCTGATTGGAAATGTGCCACAGCTATTCAAGTCAAAAAAAGAAGAAGCTCAGTTGGAAAAGCCATATCCCAGATATATCCTTGCCATTATCGGTTTTCTTGCAGGTTTTGTGTCGGGCATTACCGGAGCCATTGGGCTTTTGTTTAACAGGTTTTATCTAAAATTTGGACTTACAAAAGAGCAAATAGTAGCGACACGTGCTGCCAATGAGGTTTTTCTGCATTTCATCAAACTGGTCATTTATATTGCTCTGGGTCTGTATTCACAAATGGCTTTATGGCTGGGCTTGGCTATTGCCGCCGCGACCATTGTTTCTTCTTTTACGGTGAAGTATATCCTACCTTATCTAAGTGAACACCTGTTCAGAAAAATCGGATATGGAGCAATGGTGATTTCTGGTATAACGCTTCTTACGGGAACAACCGATAAAATTATAAAACAGGATAAAATAGCCTTTGCTACCATTCATCATAAAGGGAAAGATGAAACCATCGTAAGCTGGCGAAACACAGACCTCGTGTTAGAATATACAATAGATGGCGGTTTAGAAATAGAAAGACCCATACACTCTCAAGAACTGCCACCACATCTTACTGAAAAATACGCTGCCTTGAAACGAAACTATGATACAATATACATCGAAAAGGTCTTTCAATTCAGAAAAGAACCCGTGTATGAATTTTATTGCTACAAAGAAAAACAATTGACAAAGTTTGAATTATAACATTCTAAATTTCTTCTAAATCTCATTAGAATTTTGTGGTCAACAATCAAAAAAGCAAAAAAATGAAAAAATTAGTATTTCTATTGGTAGCAGTTGCAAGTGTGTCATTCGCCAATGCGCAAAAAGTTTCGGACAAAGAAGTTCCGGCAGTTGTAAAATCAGCTCTACAAAAAAGCCACCCCAATGCAAAGGGTTTAAAATGGGAAAAAGAAAAAGGCAACTACGAGGCAGGTTTTGAAGTAGGAGAAACCGATTATTCGGTATTGATTGATGCTTCGGGCAAAATTCTTGAAACCGAACTGGAAATCAAAATTGATGAGCTTCCGGCAAATGCCAAAGCCTATGTTGCTAAGCACTACGCAGGGCAAAAAATCAAAGAAGCGGCAAAAATTACAGACAGTAAAGGGGTTGTAACCTACGAAGCAGAAGTAAAAGGCAAAGACCTGATTTTTGATAATACAGGTAAATTTTTAAAAGAGGTTAAAGACTAAGAAGATGAATAAAATAAGGTTGTTTTTTGTACTCATTTCCATACTGGCTTTTTCGGTAGCCAATGCGCAGGTATCAACCGTTACCATTTCCGGTATCGTAAAAAATAAGGCGGATAAATCGGCGGTTCCTTATGTAAATGTGGTCGTGAAAACTGAAAAGGACAGTGCTTTTGTAGCCGGAACAGTGACTAATGATGAAGGCAGGTTTTCCATTGCCAATGTGAAGCCCGGCAACTATCGTTTGCAAATTTCATTTATGGGGTTTGAGAACAGGGAACAACCCTTATTTGTCGGCAGCCTTTCAGCGTTTTTGGATATTCCGGTCATCGAACTGGAAGAAGCCTCAACCGTTTTGGAAGGTGTGACCATTTCTGCAAAGGCGAGTGATGTGAGCAACAAGCTGGATAAGAAAACCTATTCCGTTGCCGACAATGTTGCCCAAAGCGGTGGTTCCGTTTTGCAAAGTATGCAGAACCTGCCCGGTGTTACGGTTCAGGATGGTAAAGTGCAGTTACGGGGTAATGATAAGGTTACGGTTTTGATTGACGGAAAGCAGACCGCATTAACGGGCTTTGGTAGTCAAACGGGATTAGACAACATTCCGTCATCTGCTATTGATAAAATTGAGATTATCAATAACCCTTCATCAAAGTATGATGCCAACGGTAATGCGGGTATCATCAATATCATAATGAAGAAGAACAAGCAGGACGGGTTTAACGGTAAGGTGGGTTTTACTTATGGAACAGGCTCACTTTGGGTACGAAAGGAGAACCTGCCAACTATCAGACCGCAATACACTTTCACGCCGAAACTCAACCCATCGGTATCGCTGAATTACAGAAAAGATAAGGTAAACATCTTTTTGCAGGCAGATAATTTATATACGCAAACGCTGAACAAAAATGAGTTTGTTACCCGAAACTATGACGATGGGACGGTTATCAATTCCCAATTAAAACGGAACAGGAACACCAATTTCCTGACCACTAAAGCAGGCGTGGATTGGAACATTGACGAGCAGAATACCCTGACCGTTTCGGGAATGTACGGCAGCGAGAAGATTATTGACCGTGGCGACCAGCCGTTTTTCAACGGGAATATATCACAGCGTTTACGCCTTTGGCAGTTTTTGGAAGATGAACTGAAAACTACGGCAATGGCTACGGCAGCCTACCAGCACAAGTTTAAGGAAGCAGGGCATTTATTGAATATTGGGTTCAACTACACTTTCCACAGGGAAGATGAGCAATATTTCTATGATAACTATCTGCCCTCATCCACCGGAACAGATGCCTTTAAATTATTGTCAGACGAGCAGGTGTATGACTTCAATATAGATTATATCAAACCGTTGAAATACGGACGTATTGAAACAGGTATCAAATTAAGAAATCGAAGCATCCCAACCAATATGGATTTCAGACCCGGAGCCAATTCTGTTTTGGATATGGATGCCGGAGGTTGGGCAGACTATAAGGAACTGATACCAGCCATTTATGGTAACTATGTTTTTGAAACCGAAAAATGGGAAGCGGAATTGGGCTTGCGTATGGAATACGTGAAAATTCAATACAATGTTAATCCTAACCATAGCACCTATAAGAGCGATGGCTATAACTATACACAACCTTTCCCGAATATGCGGTTAGCCTACAAGCTGAATGATAATAATAAACTTTCGGTATTCTATAACCGCAGGGTGGACAGACCGAACGAAGTGGATATCCGTATTTTCCCGAAATATGATGATGCTGAAATCATCAAGGTCGGTAATCCTGCATTACGTCCGCAATTTACCAATTCCTTAGAATTAGGTTATAAAAATACCTGGAACAATGGTTATTTCTATTCCGCATTGTATCATCGTTTTGCAAACGGAACCATTACAAGAATATCGAGCATCGTGCCGGGCAGTAACTTAATATATGCCATATTCCAAAATGTAGGCAGGAGCTACAATACAGGTTTGGAAGCTATTTTGAACCAAAAGGTTTCCGATGTTTATTCCTTTAACATCAACGGGAACATTTACCGCAACCAGATAGATGCGTTCACGGTACAGAACCTGTACCCTGAACCCAATACTTTTTCGGCAGCGCAGCAAACAGCCATATCGGGCAACCTCAAACTGAACAATACGTTCCGCTTTGCTGACGGATGGGATGCGCAAATGACAGCCGTCTATTTAGCACCCGATATTATCCCGCAGGGTAAAATAATGTCGAGGTTTTCGATTGATGCGGGAGTTAAAAAATCCGTACAGAAAGGCAAAGGAGAGCTGTTTTTCAACGCTACCGATTTGCTTAATACAATGGTCATCAAACGTAAGATAGACGGAGCCGGCTTCCGTTATACCAGCGATGATTACTACGAAACACAGGTTATCCGGTTAGGGTACAGCTATAAGTTTTAAATCATTGGCAATGACAGAAAATATTATTGACAGAGCAAGGGATTATGTGCTGCAACTTCTGCTCAGCAAACTTCCCAATGGTATGCGCTTTCACAATGTAATGCACACGCAGGATGTTGTGAAAGCTGCTATTGAAATTGCAACGGAAAGCTGTTTTTCCTCAACGCAGTCAGAGATAGTAACACTGGCAGCGTGGTTTCACGATTGCGGATATACAACTGCTTATACCAACCACGAAGACAGCAGCAAAACCATAGCTGCGGATTTCCTGAACAGGAACAATTATCCGCAAGAAAAGACAGCGCAGGTTTTGGCTTGCATTGAAGCAACAAGGTTTCCGCAAAACCCAAAATCGCCTGAAGAAGAAGTTTTGGCAGATGCCGATTTGTACCATTTCACAAAGACCGACTATTCAAAATACGAGCGTAGGTTAAGAATGGAGTTTAAAACCTATTTAGGTAAAACTTATACGAATGAGGAATGGGACGAAACAAACTATGCCCTACTAAAGCAACATAGCTACTATACAGCGTATGGAAAAACCGTGCTTCAAAAATTTAAAGAAGTAAATATGGAAATGTTAAAAATAAAGCTAACAAAATAGAATGCGCTCAATACATAAAAACGCCATTGTACTCATCTTTGTGCTGGCCACTACCTTTCGGGTAGCCGCACAAGATACTATCCGCAATTCAAATATCGCTTTGCAGGATAGCATTATCGGCAAAACTAATGACAAAGCATACAAATTAGATTACAGGCACCTTATCGCTCCAACGATTTTCATCGGTTATGGAATTGTGAGCTTGGAAAGTGACGGGTTGAAACAGCTCAATTTTTCGACAAGAGATGAATTAGGCGAACACCAGCCCAAGCACATAACCTTGGATAACTACACCCAATATGCTCCGGCAGCAATGGTATATGGTTTGAATGCAGTTGGGATAAAAGGCAAGCATAATTTCAGGGACAGGACGATTATCTATGCGACATCGCAACTGATTTCCGCCGCATTTGTATTGCCGTTAAAGCACATTGTAAAAGAAGAACGACCGGACGGCTCCAATAACCTTTCCTTTCCCTCAGGGCATACCGCCACCGCATTTTCTTCTGCTCAATTTATGTTCAGGGAATATAAGGACACTAATTTTTGGTTAAGTATTTCGGGTTATTCCCTTGCGGTTTTTACCGGAGTGTACAGAACCGTAAACGATAAACATTGGGTAAGCGATGTGGTAGCCGGAGCTGGATTTGGCATTCTCTCTACGGAGCTGGCTTATTGGCTCTTTCCTAAAATCAATGGCTTGCTAACTGGCAAGGAAAAGAAAAAGGCAACTTTGGTTATGCCTTACTATCAGAACAAAGGCTTCGGTATCGGGTTAGTACAGAATTTTTAAATCAGTTTATTATGTGGTTAGTTTATGCTTTATTATCCGCTTTGTTTGCTGCACTTACCGCCATATTCGGTAAGCTGGGCGTAGCAAACGTCAATTCCAATCTTGCAACCGGGATACGTACGGTGGTCATATTGATAATGATATGGAGCATCGTAATGGCAAGAGGCGAAGCAAAAGGAATTAGCACTTTGTCAAAACAGAATATCACTTTTCTTATTATTTCAGGAATAGCCACAGGTTTGTCGTGGCTATTCTATTTCAAAGCCCTGCAATTAGGAAAAGTATCGCAGGTGGCAGCCGTTGATAAGCTAAGCGTAGCCCTTACAATCATCATCGCCGTCCTGTTTTTAGGCGAGCAGCTTACGTTAAAAACATTTGCAGGAGCAAGTCTTATCATTATCGGAACCATATTATTGGCTTGGAAGTAATGCCTTCGTACTCTTTTCAATCTCCCCCAAATCAGAACTTAGCAAAAGCCGAATGGAAAAATTTTACAATGAAACATTAGAAAAACTCGAAACGGACATCAAAGAATTGGAAATGGAAGCGGATAGCTCCATACAACAGGTTGAAACCGTAATCAGGCTTATCATCAAATGCCTGGCTAACGTAAAAGAGTATGTATTGAATAAAGGATTTAAGAATACAGATGAAGAAATCCGTTTTTTCAAGTATCAGAAACCTGTAATGGTATCAAAACTGATTTATTATAATGCCATATATAAAATTGAAACGAAAAAGCCTTACGGGGCAAAACCTATAAGAAATTACCTTAACAATGAGCTGAAAAAACTTAAAAGGTTCTTTGACAACAACCTCGAATTTTATAAATACTATCGAACCAACAATTCTTTTATTGACGATAAGCTGTTTTTAAGAAACAAATACGATATAAAGCTAAGTCTGGACACGTTCTATTTTGAAGCAGACCCGAACTTTTCCACCTCTCACGATTACAAGGCAGCTAAAATTATCGCCAATGACCTGATACAAGTCTATCTCGAAGACCAGCTTCATAAAACGGTTTATAAAGAAAAATCCACCAACCTGCCAAAGCTAAACTGGGCGGGAAGCAAGACTGCATTAACCGAACTGATATACGCCCTTCACGCTCAAGGCGCATTCGATAATGCCGATATTAAAATCATTGCCAAAACTTTTGAAAGCATCTTTAATATTGACTTGGGAGATTTCTATCATACCTTTATGGAACTTAAAAACCGAAAGGTAAACCGAACGAAATTCCTTGACAGTCTGCGTGATGCACTGATAAAACGGATGGACGAGCAGGAAGAAGATTAACAATCGAAATTTGATAAAAGAAACGGGGACTTGCAGATCCCCGTTTTCTTTTTTAATACCCCATTTGTACTTACAGTACGCCTCGTGGCAAATGAACGCCTTTCGTTCTGATAATACTTTCTGAAACCTTTTGATTTTCCTGCTTTTTTTCGGCTTGTTCCGCTGGTTCTTCCGACTGTTTTACAGGTTCTATCGAAAGCTGTATCTTTCTTTCCACGGCTGCCAGTTCTGTTTTAAGCTCACTCAATCGGCTTTCCTTAGACCACATACCATTAACCAATTCCTGAAGGACGGGCATATCTTTCTGAAACTCGGCAATATTCTCCTGTTCCTTTTTGATATAGGCAGGCAGTTTTTCCAATGCCCTCAAAAAATTCATTGATGCAGTTTCGGGGTCTTTAGCCATAATGCCGTTATTGAACGTGTATTTGATGTTTCCCTCGCCTTGCACAAAAAATCGGTTTAACCGAATATCCACGCCCTCTTTTTTAGATACTTCGGTCTTTACCAATAGCTGAAAACCATACAAGCTGCCGATTTCTTCATAATCGCCTCCGGTACGTGCCTTATCCGCAAGTTGGTTGAGTTTTGCACCTGTCTGTTTTATATCAGCATTCGGCGATAAGCCGTCCAGCATAAGGGCATTTACAACCGTACCGTCCTGTCGCTTTTGTATCCGCTGTTCTAAGTTTCCCCAATCGAGGCTCATACGGTCAAAGCGTGATTGGGCTTTGTCCAATTCTGCCGTATAATCTTCAAGTTTGTGCTTAGCACTATATTTAGAACGGTTGAAAGTCTGTTTTTCGCTTTCCAGTCCGGCAATCTGTTTTTCTATTTTGACTTTATCCAGCAGGTCGGTATTTCCCGAAAGGATAGCCACATATTCTGCTAAATTCGTTCCCGAATTTTCATCCATTGCACCTTCGTCAATGGTTCGTTTAGCTAATTTATTGCTTTTAAGCTGACTGATGAAAAGTTGCTTGTTATTTAAAATGTTGAACTTATAGCTGTCCAGCGATTTTTCTACTGCGTAAATAAAAATATCAACTTTATTGCCTGCAAAATGCTTGGCAATCTCATTTCCTGTGCGGATTGCTCTGCCATCCCTTTGTTCAAGGTCGCTTGGTCGCCAGGGAATATCCAGATGATGAAGTGCAACGGCTCTTTTCTGTCCGTTTACCCCTGTTCCTAACTTTTCCGTGGAACCCATAATGACCCTTATTTTACCTGCATTTATATCCCTTATAAATTCTTTGCGTTGCTTTTCGGTTTTGGCTTCCTGTATAAAACGGATTTCGTTTGCAGAGATGCCGTGGTCTTCCACGAGTTTACGTTTAAGCTCCGAGTACACGTTCCATTCATCAGGCTTATATGTACCCAAATCCGAGAAGACAAATTGCGTTCCTTTCTGTGCATTGAATTTGTTGTAATATTTGGCAATAACAGCCGAAGTATGTGAAGCCTTGTTGTCAGGATGGTCTTCATAAGCACCGCTTATCATCCGCATATCCAAAGACATTTTCCGGGCATAGTCCGTAGCGATAAGCATCTTCGCTTTTTCTTCGCTTGGACTTAATGGCGGTCTTCCCAACAAGGTAGCATCGCCCAATTTGGCAAACGCCATCAGTTTTTGGATAAATTCTGCTTGGTCGGGAGTTGGCGGGATATTGTATAGTATTTCGTTCTTTTCAGGACGGTCAATACCTATATCCTTTGCCGTTCGGTAATCCGTAATTTCAGAATAGAACTGTGCCAGCTCCGGTACTTTGATAAAGTAGCGGAAACGCTCTTTTGCCACGATATTATTGGCTACCGAAAATTCATAATCGGTAGTCTTACGGGCGTAAATAGCCGCCCACGCATCAAAACAGTTAATGCCCTGTTTCTCCAATGCCCTTGGTCGCAGGTATTTAAACAACAGGTACAGTTCCGTCAATGAATTGCTAATGGTTGTTCCTGAAAGGAATGTTGCCCCCATATCTGCATCAGTCCGTTCCTGAATGGTACGGATAGCAAAAAGCAGGTTCAGTGCCTTTTGGCTTCCGTCCATATTGCCCAATCCGGCGACCCTTGAATGCCGTGTGTTGAACATCAGGTTTTTGAACTTATGGCTTTCATCTACAAACAGATGGTCAATTCCCATCATTTTGAAATCCACCACATCATCTTTTCTATTTTCAATATCGTGTTGCAGGGTTTTCAGCTTAACTTCGAGATTTGCCTTCCGCTTGATAGCTCCGGCAAGCATACCCCTCGTTACTTCAGCACCTTGTTCCTGCATCGCATCGAGGTTTCGCTCCACATTATCCAATTCGATTTCGAGGATTTCCTTTTGAATTTCGGGCGATTGTGGTATCATACCGAATTGGTCGTGTGTCAATATCACACAGTCCCAATCGTTGTTTTTAATATCTCCAAAAATCCGTAGCCGTTTTTTGGGTGTAAAGTCTTCTTTTCCCGGATACAGTATTTTTGCGTGGGGATAGGCTTTGCGATAGGTTTCTGCAATTTCGTGAACATTAGCTTTTAATCCCATAATAACGGGCTTGTGAACCAACCCCAACCGTTTCATTTCGTGTGCTGCGGTACACATTATAAGGGTTTTACCTGCACCTACTTCGTGGTCGCAGATTGCACCGTTGTTGAGCTTAATCATCCATACAGCATCCTTTTGGCTCGAATAAAGGTCTTCGATACCCAATGCCTTACGGTCTAAGCCCGGAAATTCCTGATGGCTCCCGTCATAATTCGGGCGGACAAAACAATTAAATGTATCATTGTATTGGTCGGTCAGGCGGATTTTAAACTCATCATTCTGGGCGTGGAGCCAGTCGGTAAAGGCAGTTCGGATTTCGTCAATCTTGGTGTTTGCCATTTGTATGGCTTCCATATCCCTTACCTTTACTTCCTTGTCATCTACCGTAATTTTCTTGGTAATATCAGGGGTGGTATTGACAAGGGCGTGCCTCAGCAGGTTAATACCGTCGAACGTCCTGCTTTGGGCTTTCACTGCAAATTTTTCCGATATATGCACATTCTTCTGCCCACAGGTTATAGAAAAGTCATCGGAGCTTTCGGAATAGTAAACACGCACATCCGTATCAAACAGATGCGAAGCAAACCGGGCATAAACGCCAGTAGGTATCCATCGTTCGCCGAGATTAAAATCAAGTTCCTCAAATTCAATCCTTGTTGGTCGGGCTTCCTCTAATGCAGTAAGGCTTTCTTTGGCTTCCGTATCGTCTGGACCATTTTCGAGGTAAGCTCTTACGTTTTCAGCTTTTTCAACCACGTTACCTGCAACCCAGCGTTCCGCTATCTCATATTCCTCTTCCAACGGATTAAAGAAAATTTTGCCGTGTAAGGCTTCTTTCAGCGCATCGGCAGGCATACTGCTGATTTCAGACATATAATCCATATCCACGCTTCCGTATTTGTTCAGGGAAGAGGCTAATGCTTCTTGTGGGTTGTCAGTAGCTAATGTTGTTGTAGAAAAACTGACCGGACGACTGAATATATCCGATTTGTGTACCACGCTGCCAACCACACGCTCTAAATAGGGCATTTCTTTTCCGGCACTATCTGTTTTAATGAGCTTGATATTATCGGCACTATTCAGATTGCCGTATCTTTTGATAAAGGCATCGTACAATCGGTTAAGATTTTCCCTTTCTTCTTTATGTTCGGTTTGGTGCTGTGCTTCTTTGGTGTAAAGCTGTTGGTAAACATCACGCACCTGTATATATGCTTCGGCTCTTGCTTTTTGCGTAGGAGGTAATTGCAAAGGGTGGAATACAGCCGTACCGTCAGATGTATCTACATCTTGCAGATAACCCACCCAACCATTATCCACCACAAGGCAATCGTTTCGATGGAACGATTGGAGTTCGTTACTAAACGGCGCAGGTTCGGGAATGGCAGCAGGGACGGCTACGGGAATGGCTGGCTTATCAGCTTGGCCATTCCCGTTTTGTTGCGAAAACAAATCGCCGATTGTTTCCTGTTGTTTGCCGTTAAGTGTTTTATTGCCATTTGAAACAGGAAGCGTGTGAGGTTGCTGCATTGCAGAACTGAACAGGTCGGGCTGGCGACCAATAGGCATTCTTGTTCTTCGGGTAGCCTGCTTTTTGGTTGGTGTCGCCCTCTTTGGCGGAATAAGAACGGCTACGGGTTCATCCGCATTTTCAAACAGGTCGAAAATGCTTAACTGTTTTAATTCCTGTGAACTTTCTTGTACTAAGGTGCGTTTAAAAACCTGTGGTTCGGGCTGGATGATTTCACGCTCAACAACAGGGGGCGGAATTTCTTGCGTTGGAATTTGTATCAGAGGTTCATCGTTTTGTTCGCCTCTGTATAAAGACAAATTGAGATGCCTGCCAAAATCATCGGAAAGCATTTGCTTGAGGTCATTGGCAATTCCGGCAACGCTGTCTTTGTGTATATAAATCAAAGCAGGCTGACCGTATGGGTCAGTGTCTAATTTCCAATCAGTATGTACAATTCTTGTACTATCCTGGAACAAAGCATTGTTGGGTGTATCCTGTTCGGTTCGGTTACTTGTGCAAAACAATTCTTCCGCTTCGCTCAGACCTTGCTTTGCCGTGTTCTTTTGCAGGATAATCAAATCACTTCCCACTTCTGTACCTGCATAATCTGTGAAAAGATTATTAGGTAAGCGGATAGCCGATACCAAATTGTTATTCTCCATTAAAGCCCTGCGTATCGGCTCATTTTTTGGGCTGTTTAAAATGCCTTGTGAAGTAATGAAAACCTGCAAACCGCCCTCACGGAGCATATCATTTCCTTTCAGAAAGAAATAATTATGGATGCTTCGGGCTGCCTGTTCCTTTACAGGGTTACGGCTTCGGGAATAAGAAAGGTCGAAAACCGAAGTATCGCCAAAAGGAATATTACTGGCAATGACATCATAACTGTTTTGCTCCTTTTCGGGAATTTCCTCAAAACCGCTTATGCGGATATTGCTTTGCGGATAGAGCTGTTTTAAAATCTTACCTGTGAGCAAATCCTTTTCGTAAGCAGTTACACTTGCCTGTTGGTTTTCTGAAAAGGATTGTATGAACGAGCCGATACCTGCGGACGGTTCGAGGAATTTATCAATCTTCAGACCGCTATCACGTAATGCGGAAGAAATAACATCTATAACCTGCGGCGGTGTATAGAATGCCGTGAGGACGGAACTGCGCATACTGTCCACATACCGTTTGTATTGCTTTTCGTCTGTGGCATTTTCTTTTAAGACCTGATGCAGTTCCTGCGTAATCGGGAAAAGGTCGTGTTCTGTCTTTCTCCAATTGTTAATGTCTATTTCATTCTCAACGGGGTTCAGAACGAATTTAAGACCGCCAAATCCGCTGTATCGCATCATTAGCAGTCTTTCGCCTACGGTGGCTTGTCGGTTCTCCTTTTCCAGTTTAAAAGCAATTCGCAAGGCATCAATATTCTCTTGGAGATGTTGTTTCTTACTGAAGCCCATTTTCGGCTATCCATATTGTGATGGTTCCCGTTATTTCGGTATAGAGCAGGTCAAACTCTATGGTATAAGCGAAATCATCAGTTAACTTGTATTTGGCAAAAACAGGTTCGCAAACACGGAACATTTTCAGGGCAAATGGTCGCAATTCTTCGTCTGCCATTAGGGTATCGAACTCATTGCAGACCACTTGAAAAATAGTATCGAACCTTGAAAAATGTAAGCCATCAAAGAGAATATAACTGGCTTTTTCGTTGCATTTTTCAATGTCATTTCCGGAACTAAAAGCACCCTCGTAAGCATTGGCAGCCCACGAAGAACGTTGGTCGATAAATTTGTGGTCGTTGGCTTTTTCGGGAAAGCTCGAATTAAGGTGTTCTTGCAGTCGTAATCTGAAATACGACAAGTCTTTTTGCTGTGTACTCATACTATAATTTTTTTAGAATTTTGCTTGAAGTCTAAAATTATAGCGGTAGATAAGTGCCTTTGAAGAAGTGGCAGGGTTTGGCTTTGCGTGGCGGGATTTGGCGCAATGAAATTAATCCCAAAGGATTTAATTTGTATTTTTACAAAACTTCTTTTGATTAGAAGTAATACAAGAAATGCGTTGTGTATAATAGAATTTGGCTGTCATTGTAACAAACGACAACACAGAAAGTGATGGAATACAAAAAAATAAAGCCTTACAAGGAATTAGACCCTTTTATTCATTTCTATTGGGAACTAAAAGGGGGCAAACTCGAAAGACAAAGGGAACGGGTTTTTCCAGATGGCTGTGCTGGTATAATAATAAATTTGGGAAGTCCTTGTTTGACAGACAATGGCTCGGTTTCAATGGAATTTGGAGAAACTTATGTAGTTGGTGCAATGACTTCATTCAAAGACAGCTTTATTGACAGCGAAACACACTTATTGGGCGTGTGCCTAAAACCTGCGACTTTTACTAATTTTTATAGTTATGCCTCACAAAATGAATTGGCTAACGATACTGTTGAATTTGAAAAATCCAAATCATTTAATGTAGATAAAATACTTGACAAACCATTTAACTACCTTGATAGCTTCTTTTCCAGTAGAATAAAAAGCAAAAGCAACCAATTACAATCAGTTATTAATGATATACATTCAGCAAACGGACAAATTAGCATTCACGAATTATCAAAACGAAATTTCACGACTGTAAGACAATTAGAGAGATATTTTAAAAAACTGATTGGAATATCCCCCAAAGAATACTGTAATATCATCCGCTTTCAATATGCTATGAGTTTAATTAAAAATCCCGATAAAAATCGAAGTTTATTAGAGGTTGCTTTTGAATGTGGCTATTATGACCATTCGCATCTTACCAATGAAATCAAACGCAACACCGGGCTTTCGCCATCGCAACTTTAATTTTGTCGCATTTTTCCAAAGTGCAGGTTATTCTCTGTAACTAATTTTGTAAGAACATTAAAAATTAGAAAAATGCGAAAATTATCACTTTTCATAGCAACAAGTTTAGACGGCTACATTGCAAAACCCAATGACGACCTTAGCTTTTTGAAATTAGTAGAAAAAGACGGCGAAGATTACGGCTACAAAGAATTTACAGAAACCATTGACACCATAATTATTGGAAGAAGAACTTACGATTATGTCCTTAAAGAAATCGGTGCTTCTCATTACGATAATGGCAAAAGAAATGTGTATGTTATCACAAGAACTGAAAGACCAAATATCGGAAACACAACATTCTACACAGGGAGCTTAACAGAATTAGTGCAACAGCTAAAATCAAAAAGTGGTAAAAATATTATTGTGACGGTGGTGCAGATGTAATAAATGAACTATTGAAACACGAATTAATAGATGAGTTTAACGTTTCGGTTATACCTGTTTTATTGGGTAATGGAACAAAGCTCTTTAAAGACGGAAGACCTGAACAAATTCTTGAATTTGTGAAAGCAAAGACATTTGAAACGGGCTTAGTTCAACTAAATTACAAACGGAAACAATAAATATAGAACCAGCTAACAAGAGTTTGATTTTGAAAGGCAGGTTTTTCCGCAATGAGAGACAAAAAACCTCTGAAAATTCAGAGGTTTTAAAGGTTTTTCAGGATTTGAAGCATCCTGCCAACTTCAATATCCATTCGTGAAAAAGCAAACCATTTTTTGCCCAGGTCTTTGAGCGATGCACCAATATGATATAGCTCTGCATCATCAATAATCATAAATCGGTCGTGGGCATCAGAAAAAGACTTAACCTCAATCGGTGCATACTGGCTGTTATATCGTTGTATATCGAGCCTTAGCTGATTGCTGATACTTTTGGTATAGATAGTTGCGGTTATGTTATCTCTGCGTTTTCCCAATAAGGTCAGTACCGTATCGTCCACGTAATTATCCAGCAGGATAATGGAGCTTTTAGCACTTCGTACAATATCCGATACAAAGGCGTAGGCATCGAAAACCTGACCGTTGTAAAAGATACCTTTTTCGCTGTGGAGTTTGTCGCTTTCCAATGCCTTAAAGATTTGCTCAATTTTTTGGTTGGATTGTAATTGCTTCAATTCGATGTTGTCCAAACGATGAAACAATGAGGCATTGCTGATAAGCATACGCCGCATTTCTACAAAAGCATCCATAATCTCAATACTGACTTTTACGGCAACATCCGAGCGAAGCACCGCAGACAACATCGCTATTCCCTGTTCGCAAAAAACGTAGGGCAAGTAACGTCTTCCGCCTCGCCCCACGTTTGAGGTTCCAATTTGGAACCTCAAAAAATCGCTTTCCTCATCGGTCAGTTGGAAGCAGAATTTTTCAGGAAACCTGTCTAAATTCCGTTTTACCGCTTTGTTCAGTATTTTAGTTTCCACTTGGTACAATGTAGCGAGGTCGCTGTCCAGCATTACCTGTTTACCACGAATGGTATAAATCAGGTTCCTTATTTCTTTAGGTATGATAGTGGGCTTATTTTCCATTACTTTTTGTAGCTTTTATTTTTGGCAAACTCAAAAGAGGTTTTAAAATCCTCGTTTAATACGATATAGGCATCGAATTTCTTTCCAGCTTTGCTTTTCATTCCATTGATAAGAGAGGTTTTGCCTTTATTGACAAGGTTTTCAACATCGGCAATACTGATTTGCACTTCGCACACATTGCGGAACTGTACCCAATTACATTTTTCATCAGGGCATTTGACAATCTTATCACGGATAATCAAAGATTGATTTTTACATTTCGGGCAGACCAATTTTGGCAGGCTGTTTTGTGCAATGGAGGTTTGCAGCAATTCATCAGTAATGGATTTGGCGTAGGCTTCCATTTCCTTTTGAAATGCACCTGCATCGGCTTCGTTGTTTTCGATTTTCTGCAAAGCCACTTCCCATTCTGCGGTCATTGCCACATCTGCAATTTTCCGGTCTTTAACCAGCTTGTACACCTGCAATCCTTTTTCGGTAGGTATTAAAGATTTCTTTTCCCTTTGGATATAGTTGCGAGTAAATAGGGTTTCGATAATCGCTGCTCTTGTAGCCGGAGTACCTATACCGATATTTTGCAGGGCTTTCCGTTCTTCTTCATTTTCGATTTCTTTTCCGGCTGTTTCCATTGCCGATAATAGTCCAGCTTCGGTATATAGCACTGGTGGTTTGGTTTTCTTTTCGAGAATGGCAGCTTCCTTTATTTTTAGCTCATCGCCTTTTTTCAGGTCGGGCAAATCCTGTATGGGTTCTGCTTCATCTTCCGAAAAGTTACCCTTAATCATACGCCAGCCAGCCTCCAAAATTTTACAGCCTTTTGCCGTAAAATCATAGTGCATTACCTGCAAAGAAACATCGGTAATTTCTTTGATGCAGGCTTGTGAAATAGCTTCGAGCAAGCGAAAGGCAATCATATCATACACCGCATTTTCGTCCGCACTCAATACGGACGGGATTTTATCAGTAATCAACAAGCCGTGGTGGTCGGTAACACGCAAATCCTTTACAATACGTTTATTGAAACGCCCCCATTTTATCTTTAATAAAGCAGCTTTGCAGGTTTCCCTGTTTTGCAAAGCCCTTACGAGGTTGGGGATTTCAGCCCACATATCTTCAGGAATGTATTTGCTCCCGGTACGTGGATAGGTTATGAATTTCTTTTCGTATAGGCTTTGGGCAATATTCAGCGTTTTTTCGGCAGAAAGGTTCAGCTTTTTGTTGGCTTCCTTTTGCAAGCCTGTCAAATCAAAAAGTAAGGGCGGTTGCTCCGTTACATTTTTACTTTCTACGGAAGTAACGGTTACGGTATTGCCGTTCCTTTCAATAGAATTTAATGTATCATCAGCCAGCTTTTTATCCTGCCATTTGGTAACGGAGATACTTTTGAAATCAATTTGCTCTTTAGAGTGGGATAATTGTATCTGCCAGTATTTCTGTACGGCGAAATTCTTATTATCTATATACCGTTTGCAAATCAAAGCGAGTGTGGGCGTTTGCACCCTGCCGAGCGAATAAATGCCGTTCCCTACGGCTATGCTCAATGCCTGTGTAGCATTGATGCCTACGAGCCAATCGGCGCGGCTTCTCCCTTGTGCCGCCTGATACAATCCGTCAAATGCTGCCCCGCATTTTAGGTTGTCAAAGCCCTGTTTAATGGCTTTTTCGGTCATTGAGCTTATCCAAAGACGGTCAAAAGGTTTACGGCATTTCAGGTATTCATAAATGTACCGAAAGATGAGTTCGCCCTCACGACCTGCATCGGTTGCCACAATAAGGCTTTCACTTTGATTAAACATTTTTTCGATAACCTTTAGCTGCTTCAACGCTCCGGCATCGGCTTGATAGCCTTTGTCCTTTTTCACTTTCCGGACGGTCAGCATAAAAGGGTTTGGAAGTATCGGCAGGGATGCTTTGTCAAATCCCGAAATGCCGTAATCTTCGGGCATTCCCAATCCTATTAAATGACCGAATGCCCACGTAACAAAATAGCCGTTACCTGTAAGGTAGCCGTCCTTTTTATCGGATGCTCCAACAAGTCCGGCTATTTCCCTTGCTACGCTTGGTTTTTCTGCAATAATTGTTTTCATATTACTTTATACTTTTCTGCCTTTGGATTTTGCAGGGGCTTTGGGTTTGTTCTGTTGCTCCTGCTGTTTTTCATTTTTCGGTCTTTGCTGCCCCGATTTCAAAGGCTCATTCACATTCTTAGTTGCTTCATTAGTTTTGCCCTCCGAATTAACCGCAGTTTGCGTTTTGTGACTTTCGGCAGGTTCTACCCGTGCTTTATATTGACCGGGGAACTCGAAATTGGTCTTTCCGGTATCTTTGTCGAAAGTGATATAACCTTTATACGGTTGGTCTTTTTTATCTTTCAGCTCAACATAGATGGTTTGTCCGGCTTTGAACTTGTTGTACTGCTCATCATCCAGTTCTTTGCCTCTGAAAGTTCTCGGAGCTTCCTGCGGTTGGCTTTGCTCATTATTTTGCTGATTGTTTTGTTGGGTGCTTTGCGCTTGCTGATTGTTGTTGCTTCTGTCAAACAGGAACTCAACATATCTTTTGTCCGCATTAAACTGAACATTGGCACTAAACTCATCGCCCTTTTTAGAAATCATTCCCTCCAGATAAAGCGGTTTGCCCTCCATTAAGGTTTGTTTTTGTTCCTCATTCAGTTTCACGCCCTTAATCTCATCGGGAATTTTGACAAACTCGGTCTTCAAGGCAATCAGTTCATTGGTCAACCTGTCCACACTGATAATGGACGGCATCAGTTCGCCTGTCTTGGAGTTTACCAAACTGACAACACGCCCCATATTGCCTGTTTCGAGCAGGTTTTTCTTATCTTCATCGGTAAACTTGTGTCCGAAAAACTCAAAGTTCAGGTTCGGCTCTTTTCTGATACCGTGTATCGCTGCAACTACGGTTCCGTCTGGTGCGGTCTGTAATGACAAACGGGCATCTGTGCGAACGATAGCACCGCCGAGGTTTACGCTTACAGGTACAAGGTCATTGGTTTTGTAACCTCTAAGCAATGGGTCTAAAAGGTTCATTTTTTCAAGTCGTTCTTTGCCAATTCCCAGATTGTTCATTGTTTCCCAATCAATCTGTTCCGGCTTGAAGCGGTATTCGCTTGTTTCCGGTGTTGTTTGTGTTGTTGCCATATCATTTTTATTTTCTTGTTTCTGTTCATTCTGTTCACTTTGTTCATTTTTGGGTTCGGCTTTTACCTCGTTCTTTTTCATTTCCTTTTCGCCTTCGGGTGTGGGATTATCTACCTGCTTTTGCATTTCTTTCGCCTTGTCTATGGCTTCATCAGCCGATACTTTGAAAAATGAAAAATTGGTAGGATTTTTTAACTGCCTCCAAAAATTGGAGAAGAAATTGGAGAACAAATCGCCGTGTTTGTCCACACGCATAAACTGGCTTTGGTTTTCCTTTGTAGGGTCGGCAGTTTTCAATTTGCCGTTTTCATCTATACCAGTAACTGCCTGTATTTTATTCTTTTGCTTATCCAGTACCAGCAATATATCCGATAGCTGTTCAGGAGTTTCCTGTTTGATTTCTATTTCTTCACTCATAATATGAAATTTTAAAGTTCAAATGCCGAATGTATAGGAAGCGTTCGCTCACTTGCCTGATGTGGCAGTCAAAGGCAGTGTTTGTCATCCATTGGCGTTCAGTTTGGGCAGAGGCGGATTAAAACTTTCCCTGATAAACTGATGCACGTCTGATAGTTTGTAATACAGTTTCCCGCTTATCGTGTAATAGGGCAGCTTGCCGATGGAGCGATAACGTTGCAGGGAACGGTTGCTGATTTTCAGCATTTGAAGTAAATCCTGATTATCGAGCAATTCCTCTCCATCAATGCTGTTACGTTTCTTTTGTAAGCTGTCTATATTGTCGCCCAGCATATCGAGGCGTTCCATTAGGCGTTCCATCCACGCCAAAAATTCCATTCTGTCAATATTCATAGAAATATGCTTTTGAGGGTTCAATCTATTTTTTATCTGCCTTTATCTTCCTGCCTTTTTCGATATAACTTTTGCCTTTTGCCATAAGCTCCTGCACAAATTCATCGCTGCTTTGTATGGCATTGGCATTGAGCATATCCTTGATTGCTCCAATCGTATAGAAATATTGCCCGTAGAGTTTTGAATAAGCTATTTCGCCTTTGGTACGCATACGCCACAAAGTCTTTTCGCTGATGTGCAGGTATTGACATACCTCGTGGTTGTTCAGCCACAGATCATCATAGCTTGTATCATTTAATCTTTTGAGATAATCGGCAATCGCATTGATACGGCTGTTGAGCTGTTGCCACGCTTCTTCTTCGATAGTGATTATTTTCATTGCATTACTATTAATGTTCACAATGCAAAATTGCTAAGGGTGGCAGAGTTTGTCTGCCAATGTTTGCCAATTGGTTAGGCGGTTTTCTGAAAATTTTTGTAATTGAGGGAAAACCTTTATTTAGTAAGGGTTTTGAGGGTTTTTAAATTACTTATTACATCATTTTGCTTCCATTTGCCAATGGGCGGATATGGGCAAAAAAAAACAGTACACGGAAATGTACTGCTTTGAAATAATGCCTTTTGATAGTCAAAGGTCTTTATCCATATATTCTTCCAACGAAATTTTAAGCTGGTCTAAAAACGCCGTTCTTGAACCTGCACGGGTTTTCATTCTATGGAAGGCGTGATGTATATCATTTAAGGGAGTTCGGAAAAGGATTTGGAAAATCAAAGCCAGCTTTCGGATACCGATATTTCCGTTAGAAACTGAACTGGAAGCATACAGGGCGTATATCAGTTCAATAAGTGCGTTGTTTGAATTTGTCCACGAAATGTCCTTACTGATTTCGTCATTCAGATTTAATAGAACCAGGTCAGGGTTTTCTTCGGGATTTATTTTGTTTAGTAAATAAGTATAGAGTAGTTCATTGGCAATAATATGGGCTATTTTGTTATCATAATAAGTGGAAAAGCTAAGGTCTATTTCAAAAACTCCACTATTCAAACCATCGTGGTAATTAATTTTCCCAAGCATAAAATAGCTGTGGTCACGGTCTGTCCTTCCTGCACGGTAATACCTGTAAAAATAAGTGTTGCAAATACTCTCCTTATATTCTGATTTGAGAGATTTCAATTCATTCTCGAAATAGCTCTGATGTATTTCTCCTGTATTGACAGGGCAGGTTGTTTCGATGCGGAAAACTTTGTTATAGTAAATGAGCTTTCCTAAGATTTGTGGTTTGATGTTCTTGAAAAAGTCAATTTCCTGTTCGTCATTTTTAAATCCACCTTTTAATACTTTGGCTTTTACATTTTGCATCATTTCATTTAGGAATAAGGTCATTTGGTATGCCTCTTCCGCCGTGGGCATTAATTCGGAAGCGAGTTTATCTTCGTGATGCCTAATCTGCGATAATATTTTACTCAACAGGATTTCCATAGCTTAGTCTTTTAAAGTTATCACTATCTGTTTCGGAATTGCATCTATTGATGATAAGTCAAAATTTGTAAAATATAATCGAATAAATATCACAGGTTCCCCACAGTGGGGGGATTTTTTTTGATATTTTTTGTATGGGAGGGAACAAAAAAAGGGTAACGCAGCAATGCACTTTACCCATTATTTTTTTATATTTGCAGTATTGATTTACAGGGTAATCAGATGAAAGCGAGTGCAGTAAGCACCATTACTAAATCGTTACCGATTGGATTTTCCACTCTTGTAAACTACTCTTTATTAGCCACTTTGGGCTATATTAATCTTTTTTTGAAAAAACTTACTGGTAATAGAGCAATACTTTGCTTAAACACGATTTCCTTAAAACCAATCAAAATAAACAGATGGTCCGCTTACAGAGCGTGGATTATTAAATTCTCTTTCACCTCATGTTTTTATCCAGCAATACAGAATCCGATTTAGACCTGGAGCCTGTGGTATCTACCGCTCCGGAATCTTTTACTGTTAGACCGGTAGTGTCTGTTATCGCACTAGCTGTAGTTGATATATTTCCATTATTAGTTGAGCGGTTACAAGCCGAAAAAGCAAAGAGTGATAAGATAAGCGCTGTTACTATTTTAGAGTTAATGAGTACTTTCCTTTTAGAGGTGAGTATGATATAAACAAAAAGGAAGAACTTTAGATTTCTTTTTCTATAAAAACAGGAAAATTTATATGATAAGATGCTGTACGATAAAACGAAATGAGCCTGTTAATTCTGCCCCCCTTAAACTCCGGATGGCATCAAAAAAGTTTTACATATACTGCTGAAACTTACAAGGGCATCAAAAAATGTTTTATATATACCACTGAAACTTACAAGGACATCAAAAAAAGTTTTATATATACCGCTGAAACTTACCAGGGCATCAAACAAGGATTTTGCTATCAAGCTAAAGTATTTTAATAAATGGTTTTGGGGTTTGTTTACGAATTGAAGCGGATAAGTTAATTCTCACAAGCAGTAGAATTAAGAATCAAAGCAGAACACAATTCTAACATTTTCCGGTGCTCCATAATATGAAAGCTGATCGATCAGATGAGTTAGAAACTGTTCACCTACTGCTTCTTTATAGGTTGAAATGAACCCGGTCTTTTTATACTCTTACAATTTAACATCCTGTGCAAATATAACTTTGTCTTCTTTCCTTATCTGCATAAGAGATGCAGGGTCTGTAAGTTCAGATTGACTAAAAGAACAGGAATTTTTAATAAAACAAAATCGTTCAATCTCTTTATCCCAATCAAATTCCATAATTTCCTGCAGAGTTAACCAGCTATGCTTAGCCCTATCCTCAAAAGAGTACTTATCTGTCGTATAAATTTCTTTAAGAGTATTAAAATATCTGTATGATTGCATAGATAAATCAGAAGGTAATCCCCTGATAGGTCTTATTGGTACATAATCATCTATAGATCTAATGTTTTTTAAACCAGGATAACCCAAAACAGCAAACCATTCATAATTCCTGATGTCGGTAATATAGGCGGGTATAAATTTAGGTATGAGTTTATAATATGCGATCTCCTCTTCAAAATCAGATTTAGTATTTTCACTTAACAGGTTTTCATATTCCTCTTTCTGAATAGCATTTAAATCGCCTGAACTTAGCTTTTTATATTGTTCTAATTTGTTCTGCTTGATGTATAATTCGCTTACTATCTTTTTATTGAATGTATATTCTTTATTCAGTATTAATGGTTCAGCTAATTCCCATTTTGTTTTTTTTACTTCTGCCCAACAGTAAATATCTACACCCATATTAACTATTTTTATTAGTTGATGATTAGTGCTTTTTAAAACTCAGAAAAGGCCTGTAGATAACTCTCTTTATTAAATTCAATGGGCTTAATGTTGGTATATAACTCCATTTCCTCGAAACCATTTTCATAGCCAAAATCTTCCCATATTATGCTATTAGCAACGCCTTTTATACTGGCGGTTATTGCTCCGCAGCCAATATCGCCGCACTCGGGGCAAACATACAGGGATACACGTTTGGTTTTTAATTCCGGGTTTCCCTGGAGTTTAAAGCTATTTTTAATCTGCTTAATCTGTTTTTCATCATCTGTCCATCCAAAAGAAGTGATCATATCAGAATCTTCCAGACCTAAAATTGTCTTTAGAGATTTACCCGATATCATAAAATCAAGAAAATGCCGCTCTGTTTTGCCTTTATTATCTCCCTGCCTTATGGCTTTTTTAAAGCTTAGTGTATTCATTTACCATGTAATTATATTGTAAAAGAAATAACTCGGAATAGTATAGCTTGTAGATTATTAACTAAATAAACCAACTCGCCCTCTTTAGGAACATGAAAGTATTTGATTATGCTATTATAGTGGCAATACTATTTTATAAATCTTTAACCAGAATATCAAATATTCCTCCAGTAATAGCCAATGAATCTTTAGAATTATTGGAATTGTATATATAACCAGAAAACTTTCCAGATACAATCCTCTTCCCATTTAGTGTTAATTCATTTTTATTAATATTTAATATAAGAGGTTTTTTGTCATCACTGGTATAATCACCATGATAATCAGTAAAAAGTAATCTATTGTTTTCAGCTAAACCTAATTCATATTCATTAATAAATGGCTGTTTTTTAATTAAAGAAATGCTCATAGATTCTTCCCGAATAGTATCTCCTTTTTTTACTACCGACAATCTTCCTGAAAGGTAAAGTATAGTATCAGCATTATTATTAATCTTTACAAATCCACTTCCGAGTAAATTATCACCATATCCACCTTCAGCTCCAAGTCTGTGTTTACCATAATTAGTCCACACTCTCTCGTTTACAAGACAGCCAAATGTATTTTTACCTGTTTCTGAATATAGAGGTAATGTTAATGAATTGATTTCAGATATATTGTCATATTGATCACAACCTATCAGAAATAATAAAATAATAAAATTCAATTTTTTCATAGGAAAAGTTTTTTAAAGTTAATAAATTTTATCAATAAAGAATGTATTAGAACATATTTAGGGGTTTTTACTTTTATTATTAATAGAAATCTATGATAATATTAGAATTAAATACATAGATATACTAAATTTCATTCCATAAGTGAAAACTAGCATTGCGATGAGTGTAAAGAGTTGCATTTCTCGACCGGGCTAAAAGGAGTCCGTTTAAAGGTAGATTTACTCCTAAAAGCCCTGGCGTAAACCAAGGCTTTCTCAAATCTCCTATTCCCAATACTCACATTTGATAAAAATCAGGAACACCCACCCTGCGTACCGCAGTTCAGGCATTTATAACAAGTGCCTGAGCGTACCATAATATGCCCGCAATTGCCACAGGCGGGGGCATCACTCTGTCCGCCGCCGGAAATATCCAAGCCAGGTTTTAGTACTCGGTTTGAAGCAGGTTTTGTATCCGAAGATGGAGGAACATCAGCGAATGTATTGCTGGTATCTGTGTTCACATCCTCATCTGCCATTTGAGGATTTCCCAGAACAGCGTTTTGTTCGGTAATTACATGTACCAGGTCAGTGCGGTTCAAATACTCGTAACCCAGCATCCTGAAAATATAATCGATAATGGATGTAGCGCTTTTAATATTATCATGTCCGCCTACCATACCCGATGGTTCAAAACGGGTGAAGGTGAATTTATCTACAAACTCCTCCAAAGGAACTCCGTATTGCAATCCCACGGAAACCGCAATGGCAAAACAGTTCATCAGGGAGCGGAAGGTTGCACCTTCTTTGTGCATATCTACAAAGATCTCACCCAAGGTTCCGTCCTCATATTCCCCTGTACGCACAAAAACTGTTTGTCCACCAACAGCTGCCTTTTGGGTAAAGCCGCCGCGTTTGCCAGGCAGGTTCTTACGTTCTACAACAGATGAAAGCTGGCGTTTGAACTTGGTATCTGTAGAGCGTTCCAATATGGCACGGGCCGCTTCCAGTACCTGGTCGGGAGTCAGATCGCTTAATCTCAGATTAGCAGCTTCGCCTAAAACCTCTTCTACGGTATCTAATTTATCTTCCTTAGAATCGGATGATTTGGTTGATAAAGGCTGGGATAGTTTACAGCCATCGCGGTAAAGCGCATTTGCTTTTAAGGCCAGTTTCCACGATAATTCATAGCAGTCTTTAATCTCTTCAACTGTTGCTTCGTTTGGAAGATTGATCGTTTTAGAGATCGCCCCGGATAAGAAAGGTTGTGCCGCCGCCATCATTTGGATATGACCGTGTGCATGGATATAACGCTTGCCTTTCTGACCACATTTATTAGCACAATCAAATATGGGGTAATGTTCTTCTTTTAAATAAGGCGCACCTTCAACCGTCATGGTTCCGCAAATAAATTCATTTGCTTCCGCAATTTGCTGACGGTTAAACCCGATGGAACGCAATAAATTAAAATCAGTAGAATTATACTGTTCCGGTTTAAAACCTAAGCGTTTTAAACAATCTTCACCCAAACTCCATTGATTAAAAACAAAACCGATCTCAAAAGCGGCCAGTAATGATTTATCTATTTTCTCTAATTCATCCTGCGTAAAACCTTTGGCAGCCAGGCTGTCAAAATTAATATGGGGAGCGCCCTGTAATGTTGCGGCGCCCTTGGCATAATTTACAATGGCTTCAATTTCATGCTCTTTATAGCCCTGGTTGCGTAAAGCGGCTGGTACACCCTGGTTAATGATCTTAAAATAACCGCCGCCGGATAGTTTTTTGAATTTAACCAGTGCAAAATCAGGCTCAATACCCGTAGTATCACAATCCATTACCAAACCAATTGTTCCGGTTGGGGCAATTACGGTGGTTTGTGCATTGCGATAACCATATTTCTCGCCCAATTCTACCGCTTTATCCCAGGCATTACATGCCGCCGAAAGTAAGTAATCGGGGCAGTTCTTTTGATCAATTCCCGGAGGGGCTATTTCTAAACCTTCATAAGAACCGGTATTATAAGCGGCGTAACGGTGATTACGCATTACCCGCAGCATGTGTTGTTTATTTTCTTGGTACTTTCTGAATGTGCCTAATTCCTTAGCCATTTCCGCGGAAGTGGCATAAGCTGTACCGGTCATTACGGCTGTAATGGCGCCGCCTATGGCACGTGCTTTATCACTGTCATAAGGAATTCCGGCAACCATCAGCATGGATCCTAAATTGGCATATCCTAAACCTAAGGTGCGGTAATCATACGATAACTGTGCAACTTCTTTAGACGGGAACTGTGCCATTAGCACAGAAATCTCTAATACAACTGTCCAAATACGGCAGGCATGTTCAAAACCTTTCACATCAAAAACCAATGTTTGCGGATCAAAGAAATGGGCCAGGTTAATGGAAGCTAAATTACAGGCTGTATTATCCAGGAACATATATTCTGAACAGGGATTAGAAGCATTAATGCGTCCGCCTTCCGGGCAGGTATGCCATTCGTTAATGGTGGTATCGTATTGTATTCCCGGATCAGCACAAGCCCATGCCGCGAAAGCAATATCCTGCCAAAGTTTTTCAGCGGATACAGATTTAATCGTCTTTCCATTGGTACGGCTGATCAGATCCCAATCTGTTCCGTTCTCTAAGGCTTTAAAGAATGTATTGGGAACACGTACTGAATTGTTTGAGTTCTGGCCTGAAACAGTACGGTAGGCTTCACCTTCATAATCGGAAGAATAACCGGCAGCGATTAAAGCGGCTACTTTTTTCTCTTCTTCAACTTTCCAGTTTACAAAACCTTCTATTTCCGGGTGATCTAAATCTAAACAAACCATTTTGGCTGCACGGCGTGTTGTACCTCCGGATTTGATAGCACCCGCGGCCCGGTCGCCAATTTTTAGAAAGGACATTAAGCCGGAAGAATAACCGCCACCGGATAATTTTTCGCTTTCTCCGCGGATAGCGGAAAAATTAGTTCCCACACCGGAACCATATTTAAAGATGCGTGCTTCGCGAACCCAGAGATCCATAATGCCGCCATCATTCACCAGGTCGTCACTTACAGAAAGTATAAAACAGGCATGAGGCTGAGGCCGTTCGTATGCAGATGTGGATTTGCTTAATTTTTCAGTATCAGGATCTACAAAATAATGACCCTGTGGTTTACCGGTAATGCCATAAGAACTGTGTAAACCGGTATTGAACCATTGCGGGGAGTTAGGCGCAGCAAGCTGGCCGACAATGGTATATACTAACTCATCATAAAATACGGCTGCATCTTCTTTAGTTGCAAAGTAGTTATAACGCTCGCCCCAGGTTTTCCAGCAATCAGCCATACGATGTGCCACCTGTTTAATGCTGGTTTCAGATGATGTTGACCCGTCGGGCTGGGGCACTCCTGCTTTACGGAAATATTTTTGGGCTAAAATATCTGTGGCTACCTGGCTCCAACTTGCAGGAACTTCCACGTCTTTCATTTCGAATACGGCATCGCCCGCAGGGTTACGGATCACGGAGGTGCGCTTTTCATAAGTGAACAGATCATATACATTCACTTTATCTTTTGTGAAGTAACGGTGGAAGCTTAAACCTTTTGTAGCAGTTTTTACAGATTTCTTTTTCATTTTATTTGTTTTAAATATCTGCTTTAGAGCAGATTATAGCCCTTAAAATATAGAGGCGGGCTTTGATCAAATTTATAAAACTAGGGCTTATATACCCTGATGAGTTTTCCACAAATTGTTTGTGTATTCTGATACAGGAGCTCAAAAAATATTAAGGGTTTGATTTTAAGAAATTTATCATGTGGATAACTCAAAAATTGGTCTGTCAAAGATCTGTCAATTATGAAAGCAAGTATTTCTGTTTATGTTTTTACTGTAAATTAAAGGCTAATTAAAAACAAGCATCAGCAGGGTTTAGTTATTGGAATATAATGTTTTTTAAATATAAAAGCAGGTATGATTATGGACTTACCTATTTATATTTAATCAGGCTTAAAATTTAAATTAAAGATATCATAATGAAAAGTATGAAAACACAGAATAATATTCCTCTCGCCGACAGTTTTATTTTTGACATGGACGGTACCTTATGGGATGCCCTGGATACCTATGTTACCTCATGGAACAATGGATTTATTAAGGAAAATATAGACAGGGTAATTACCAGTACGGACCTGGCTCCTATGATAGGTTGGGAAAAGTGTAGATCATTGGAGCATTTGCTCCCGGATCATGATCTTGAAAGCCAGGAAAAGGTGTTTAATACTATCCGCGAAATACAGACAAAACTTCTCTCTGAGGTTGGCGGTGTTTTGTATGAAGGGGTTAAGGAAGGACTGGCGCAATTGTCCAAAAAATATAAATTATTTATAGTAAGCAATTGTGCTGAAAATGGAATTAAACAGTTTATGGAATGGGCAGGTATAAGCGAATATATTACGGATGAAATGGCGCATGGCGTTAATGGTATGCCTAAACATCATAATATTAAAACCTTGATAGAAAAATATTATTTACAGACCCCTGTTTATGTTGGCAATACTGAAACAGACAGCATAGAAAGCAGAAAAGCGGGAATTCCTTTTGTGTTTATGGAAGGTGGTTTTGGAGATAAAGAGGATTACGGCCTAAAGTTTGATGATTTTAAACGTTTTGCTGAGTACTTTATGGTATTGAAATAGGAGGTCAATTAATAGCTTCCCATCTTTTAAAGAGAAAGGTTCAGGTAGATTTTACGGTTTATCATCTTTAATACCGTTTTTTTCAGATCATTCTCATTTAATGCGTTAACATTTACCAAGTAGAAATTCGTTTTTCCTGTCGCGGCTTCCCAACGCCAGTTCAACTGGTTACTAGTAATCATTTTACCATTATCAAACCACCAGGCTGTGTAAATTTTATCTTTTCCTTTCACTAACAATCCGGTATAAATTTCTTTGCCGGCAAAGTTTTCCTTTTTTATACTTTTAAACTCGTATCCGCTTCCTTTCCAGCAAACCATGGGGTTATGCTCTGCAGCATAAAAAGGGGTAGACTTAATATAGATCAATGATTCTTCATTCTCGAATTTGATTACCGTGCTTTCCAAAACTTCTTTATGATAACCTTTCAGTATCATTTTATTATTAGCTGTTGGATCATTGATCTTATCAATCTTCTTCAGGTTAAACGAAATAAAAAGAATGCTGAGAAAGAGTGAGATATGTAAACCTGTGTATCGTAAATCAGAAATGGCAAGTATGCTTTGCTCTGTAACAGATTTGGGTTGTTTTGTTTTTACATACCTGTGGAAATAGAACCTGGATAAAAAAAGAAGGGGAAGTATAACGTACAGTATCAAACAAAGAAAACCAACCAGGTCATGCAAAAATACATTGGGCATTATTTTAAAATAAACCAGTAAAAGAATTCGAACCAGATTACACCCGATATTTAAAATGAAAGTCAGAAGCATAAACAATACTACCCGGGTAAAACCAAGCTGGCTATTTACTTTTTTCTGATAGAAAGCAATAATAAACAGGCAAATAATAAGAGAGGTGCTCAACATCTTAAGTCCGGCACAAGCCTGATCTACTAAGAAGTCACACCCATTCATGATGATGATGTTGCCTGATGCAACAACGTTTAAACCTGCACCGGATAATATGTTTGTAACAGCTTCGCTAAGTCCTAAGCGAATAGGGAAACTGATCAGATCACTCATGTATTTAAAGAAGGGTGATACCAGGATGATCAGGAAAAATACCACCAGGCTTATTTTCCCTTTAAAGTTTTCTATTAACAGCATAACTGTAAAGAATAAGGCAAAAAAGAACATGGTTTTAACAGGCACTATCAAGGCCAGCCCTAATGTAAGTGCGCAGGGTATGAGGTAACGCAGAGAAAGTTTTCCTTTCTCTATAGTGCAGATGTAGGGCGCTAATGCTAATCCAAGGAAGAAAGTAAAATCCCATAAGAAATACCCCCAAACCAGCTTAATTGCGATAAAAATATAAAATAACAGAAGGCTGGTGGGGATAATCCCTGAAAGCGGTTTTTGAAATCTTACTGCGTACATATTAAAATACCGGCCGGGTAAACCTTGGCTTATATACCAGGTAAATAATAACTGCTGCTGTCAGTATGATCAACATCCATTCATGTGGTTCTGGTACTGAACCGGATGATTTCATGGAAGCATTTTTAAGGCTGTTTTTATTTTCCTCAATATCAAAACGTTCATAATCATTTTGGGTTTCCAGAACAATCAGGCTGGAAACAGGTGAAACTACGTAGGCTTTTTCGGCTTGTTTTATAATATCCGGCTGCACATAATCATTATTAAAATAATTCGCTCCAACTTTTTTCATAAGATCATTATAGGCGAACAATCGCAGTAAATGGTCCGGCGCTTTGCCTTGTATTGTGCCCGGAATTTGTTCTATCATCAAACCGGCATGATCAATCACTATATGATCAGCATTTTCCTGCGAAACTATAAACTGCTTATTTTTAAGCTGTTTTTTCAGATCAACAATACTTCCATTGTTATAATTAAACACCCTGAATTCTTTTAAAGCTTTTAAATATGGGGAGAGTTGGTGTCCAATAGTATACAAGCGGATGTTTTTAGGAATCTTAAGATAAGCTGTTAAATTTTCCTGGAATTCCGACCCCTTTAAATCATTTAGGTTGGGAGATGTATCTGCACTTTTTGAAATGATAAGAGCCTTTTCAGGATGTGATATTTTATAAAGTGGGAACAAACTAAAGTTTTGTTTGGCGGTTTGTTTGTAAACTTTATGAATATTACCGTCACTTAACGTAGTTAGTTTTCCATCAAAAACATACACTTTTTTTAGTTTAATACTTTCCCAAACTTCCATTAATTCAATTTCAGACCATGAGTTATTCAGATCAAGGAATATCGTTTCAGGCTCAAAATGCTCGTATTGGGCAGTATATTCTTTAACCCTATAAGTAGAATCGGAAAAAGAAAATGTCTGACCTGAAAGATTGGGGGCTTTACAGGATATTTCCCAGTAAGGCTGATATCCGCGATCAGCTTGGTAAACGCCATCACTCACTTCTATATATCCTGTAGGAAGTTTTAGTTCCATAGGTTTTTGGGAGAAAGCAAGTTGTACGCTTTCAGTCGCTCTCATTCCGGATGGACCATCAAAATAAATATTCTCATAAATCAATTGTTCTCCCTCTTTATGTAAAGGACTGCTAACACCAATTTTAAATTTCCTGTTCTCCTCTGCCGTACATGGAAAAACACGAACACTTACTGTATTCCCTTCCTGCCAGTGAATAACTGAAGGGTCTTTAACTTCTACACCAACTATCTCGTTATAGGCAGAATCAGCTTTAGCTTTTGTAGTTAAATGAGCTTTTTCTTCTTTTCCCTTAATCCATAATGATAAAGATGTAACAACCGAACCTTCAGGCAGATGAAAGGTATAAATAGCTTCCTGCTGCGACCCTCTCCATGAATGTTCTTGCTTATTTTGTATGGTTAGTATTTTTTCGGTATAAGCTAATCTGAATTCCGGGAAAAGCTTAACATTACTTACTACACTTGCCGTTTGTAATTCATCGCCAGACCATAATCTTTCCTGAGCCTGGTGGCGGGAATCATACATGGATTCCAAAATTTTAATACGATCGTTTGTATCCAGATTGGGTTTTCCGAAAAAAAGAGTCGCAATAACTACAAGCGGATCATGCTTCTTTATTTCATTAAAAGACGAAGAGTTAAAGCCTCCCCCAAAAAAGCCATTTCTCATATCCGCACTTTTATAAACCAAATCTGTTTTTATAACCCGTTCAGATATAAAGTTTTTAGGGATATTCTGGCTGATAGCTGTCCATGCCGGAAGCTTTCCTTCTGATAAAGTATTATGATTTAACGCAAAATTTATATCCCTGTTAACAGACCCCCATTGTACCATAAACCAAATACAAAAAATCAAGGGGATAAGTAAGCCGGAAAAGAACGCTATTTTCAATGCAGGGTTTTTCTTAATAATTCTATAGGCCATAATCCCGGTTATAATAGCCAAAGCAAGTGGGATATAGGAATGAAGGGATATTCCGAAAACAAAAAATCCAATACAAGAGACCGGATATAAGGGTGTTAAATATATAGCATAATATAAAAAGAGAAGAAAAGAAAGTCCCAAAAAGAAAGATACGAGGTATTTAATAAAACCCGGTAATTTATCCCTGAAAATTGTAAGAATTAAAACGACACAGGATAAATTAATCAATACGCACAACCAGCCAACCGCAGTATCAAATATGTTCATCTCTCTATTAAGAGAAAATGCACTGATGAACCATAATACTAACAGTAATATGGTATATTCTATCTTGCTTTTAGAAAAACTCCATCTATGTTTTATAAATGAATTGATGATAACCACAAATGAAAAGATCACAGTAATAATATAATTAAGGAAAAAAGCCCCAAGTTCAGTTCCGTCGGAGCCTCTGTTTACTCCTATAAATCGCTCATCAGATATATAAAATATTAGCGTGGATAAAGTGATGAGGCCTAAACCGATTGCTATAATAGGATCGCTAAAAATGGTGGTTTTAACTGGTTTCATAATTTATAATGTTATTATTTGCTTATATTTAAAAGTACTTTGAATAACAAAGTAACAAGTTATATTTGATATAAACAAAAAGAAATTTATTTTTTCTCTGATTGATTCGATCAATCACTCTTACAGATAAAACAGAATTGAATTAAACAGAAAGGGGGGTACTTTAGGTAGAACACCTAATTAAAGAGAAATTATAAAAGGAAAGGTTTCCAGATCAGGTGTTTCCAATCACCATCAATTGCTCTAAAGTAGGGCTGATACTTCCACCCTTGGGTTCAAGTGTTACGGCAAAAGCCTGGGCATTTTTTACTGATTTCATTTTTTTCATCCCGGCAGTATTGTCCGAAGAAGAATCAAAAACACCCAGATCAACCGGTTTCCCGTCTATCATAGCCCATAATTGGTATTGATGACTACTATCATTAGCAGGCATTTTTAAAGAAGACAGATCAATCATTACCTCCTCTTTTTGAGAATTAAATGCTACTAACATACTTGCCTGCGGAGCTTTATCAGTTCCTTTGAGCTTAATTAGTTTATATTCTGACGGGTTTTGATATACATTTAAAGCGGTATTCGCATTTTGTAGTTCTTTATCAATATAATTTACGCGACTGGAAAATTTCTGATTGGAAGATTGAAGGACTGCGATTTGACTATTAGATTCGTTAAGTTTAGTACTTAAATTAATTAATGCAGCAATACTTAGTACAAGTAAAGCAACAGAAGCAGCAAAAGCATATTTATAAAATTTAGAAGGTGTTACTGAAGCATTTATAGATTTAACAGGAACTTCCTTTTCTACAACTGTTTCTAAAGAGTTTAAAATCCTGTTTCGCATATCGTCTGCCGGATTAATATTATGAGATTGGGAATATTGGATTAAAGCATGTTCAATTTCATTTAACTCCGCTTTTACTTCCGGATATTGGATCACCATCTTCTCCACCTTGAGTCTTTCTGCCGGGGATATTTCATCCAGAACATAAAGTTCTAAGATTCCGCTTTCTATATATGTTTTTAAATCTTCCACTTTAATTAAATAACTTCCTCAGAGCAATAATGCTACTCCTTAACCTGGTCTTTACCGTCCCCAAAGGAATATTCAGTTCTTCTGCAACTTCAACATGAGTATAGCCACTGAAATAAAACAAATTAAGCACCTCCTTTTGTTCCGGTTTTAATTTCTCTACCAGCTCCTTTATCCCCAGAGTTTCCGGATTCATGCTTGTATTATATTGTTCGTCAATAGATAATACGAAATTTTCCATGCCTTCGGTTTTAGAATGATTACGAAAATCTTTTGAACGCGTCTTATCAATGGAAAGATTACGGGCAATATTTACCATCCAGGTAAACAATCTTCCTTTTGCAGAATCATAAGATTCAAAGGAATTCCATATTTTAATAAACGTTTCCTGTAAAAGATCTTCTGCAAGTTCTGTTTCCTGAATTATCCTGTTAATCACTCCAAATAAAGAAGAAGAATACATATCATACAATGCTTCTGCACCTCTTCTATCCTTCCTGCTGATAGCCTGAATAAGGTCAGATTCAGATAATGAGATTCTAATTTTCCTGGTCAAGATGTTAGAGTTTTATGTTACAACTCTGCTAATTTCGAATAATTTTTGATAAAATGGTATGACCAAGAAAATATTATTTAAGGATATAAAGAGAATATTAAAATCCTTACAAATACCCTATCTTTTAGTTCAAAAAAATACTCCCGAAAATAGATCAGTATTTTAGGGAGTACTATAAGTAATATTAAAAGTTAATATCCCTTTATTTTGGTGTTACCACTCCGTCAATAACATGTATTACTCCATTACTTTGAAACACATCTGCGATAGTAACCATAGCCATTCCACCATTTTCATCTTTTAAAACAAGTTTTTTGCCTTTCATCATTGCCCATAATTTACCACCGCTAACTGTTTTAAACTCTGCATTACCTTTACCCATTTTAATTGCTTTCATAATATCTGCTGAACTATATCGGCCAGCTAATACATGATAAGTTAAGATTTTAGTTAATGTAGCTTTGTTCTCTGGTTTTACCAATGTTTCTACAGTTCCTGCGGGAAGTTTATCAAAAGCTGCATTGGTTGGAGCAAAAACTGTGAATGGACCTGCCGATTTTAAAGTTTCTACCAAACCAGCCGCCTTTACCGCAGCAACTAATGTCGTGTGATCTGCAGAATTTACCGCATTATCAACAATGTCTTTTGTTGGATACATTGCTGCACCGCCAACCATTTTAGTGCCTTTCATTTTTTGTGCGAAAGTTTGTGTGCTAATTGCAGAAGCTACTAATGCAACAGCCAGGATAAGAGTTTTTCTCATATTATGTTGTTAATTTGAGAACATTTACGATTTAAATACAGGTTCAGATTTAGTTAAGCAAAAAAAATGTTAAATATTTTTACCTTAATAATTAAGTGTATAAAGGTTATTTAACGTTAATAAATTAACATGTGTACAATAATATAAAGTAAACTCGCTTTTTAACCCCAGTACTTCATAAAAACATTAAAAAATAATCTTTCAAAAAGTTTTGAAAGTTAAAAAACATATTTACATTTGTATATGAATTTAACAGAAGCAAAACAAAAGTTTATTGAAGCATGGGGGAAGTTAGGATCAGAATGGGGAATTAACCGTACCATGGCTCAGGTTCATGCTTTGTTATTAATATCTCCACAAGCATTAACAACAGAAGAAATTATGGAGGAATTGAGCATATCAAGGGGAAATGCTAATATGAATTTAAGAGATTTGATAGGTTGGGGATTAATTGAAAAAGAACACAAGGCCGGTGAGCGTAAAGAATATTTTTATGCAGATAAAAATACATGGAATATTGCAAGACAAGTAGCCAAAGAAAGAAAAAAACGTGAATTAGAACCTATAATTAAAGTGTTAAATGAACTGTCTGCAGTTGAAGGCGATAATAAAAATCCAGAGTTTAAAACTTTCAAAACTACAATAACTGATATAAAAAAACTGGCTAATAATGTCGATAAAACCTTGGAAACTATGCTAAAAACAGAAGAAAGCTGGTTCTGGGGATCAATTTTTAAATTATTTAAATAAATATTTTTTTATCATTAACTTTCAAATTATACTGAAAATTCAATAAATACAAACATAAATTTAAATTACAAAATCATGAATTATTCTATTTTAACGTATGCGGTTTACTTAATAGTAAGTATTGCATTAACCATTTGGGTTGCAAAAGTCTTGTTTAATAACGGACGAATTTTCCTGGTAGATATTTTTCACGGGAATATTCCGTTTGCAGATTCTGTCAACAAACTCTTAGTAGTTGGTTTTTATTTGATCAATATAGGATATATGAGTCTTGCATTAAAAGAAACGGATTTAATATATAATGTACAGGTTGTAGTTGAAGTTTTAAGTTATAAATTAGGGTGGATTATCCTGATACTTGGCGGAATGCACTTTCTGAACCTGATTATTTTCTTTAAGCTAAGGAATAAAGCACAGCAACAAATTAAACATAGTGAAAGTAGTGCTAACCTGAAATAACTGGAAACAACTAAATTCATTTTAATATGAAAGCCTTAAAAAATCATACTATTCTTTACGATGCAGAATGTCCGATGTGTAGTATGTATACCAAAAAATTTATTACAAATGGAATGCTTGAGGAAACAGGAAGGGCTTCTTACCAAAATATACCGGAAAACGTTTGCCCTATGGTTGATCGGCAAAGAGCGGCGAATGAAATTGCTTTAGTAAATAATGAAACAGGAGAAGTAAGTTATGGAATAAGTAGTTTATTTAAAGTGATTGCGAATTCTTTTCCTGTTTTCAAACCCTTATTCCTATTTAAACCATTTATTTTTTTAATGACCAAAATCTATGCGTTTATTGCTTATAATCGTCGTGTAATTATCCCATCAAAATCAAAAATGGATTTTGAAATTCAGCCAACTTTCCGCTTAGATTACAGAATTGCCTATCTTACTTTTACATGGTTTGTAACTGCTTTTATACTTTCTGCTTATGCCCATCTTCTCATCGGAGTTTTACCTGCTGGAAATAATTACAGGGAATATCTGATCTGTGGAGGGCAAATTGTGTTTCAGGGAATTATTGTAACTATATTATCAGCAAATAAGCGGTGGGATTATTTGGGCAATATGATGACCATCTCATTTGCAGGTGCCCTCATTCTTTTAATTCCATTATTCATATCAATAATATTCGATATTCCTCCTGTACTATCTGCTTTATATTTCATGGCTGTGGCAGGCCTAATGTTTCTTGAACATATTCGCAGAACAAAATTATTAGATTTAGGATGGGTTTTAACCATAACATGGGTTATTTACCGGATGATTGTTCTTTTATTAATTCTAAAATTCAATTGAAATGACATATAGAAAAATTATACTGGCAGGTGGCAATGGTTATATTGGAACTGTTCTTGTAAATTATTATAAAAATCTGGCAGAAGAAGTAATCATATTAAGCCGAAAATTTCAACCGGATAAAGGAAATGTTAAAACAATACTATGGGATGCTAAGCATCAAGGCAGCTGGATACAATCTCTTGAAAATGCTGATCTTTTAGTGAACCTGTGCGGCAAAAGTGTAAACTGCCGTTACACCAGGAAAAACCGGGAAGAAATAATTTCATCCAGAATTATTCCAACAACACTTATTGGGAAAGTAATTAAAGGGCTAACTAATCCGCCAAAACTTTGGATAAATGTTACATCAGCAACCATATACAGGCATGCTGAAGATCATCCACAGGATGAAGAAACAGGTGAAATTGGGCAGGGATTTTCTATTGATGTCTGCCAAAAATGGGAAAATGCATTTTGGGAAACCGAAACAATCAATACTCGGAAAATTGCCTTGCGGATGGGAATAGTATTGGGGAGAAATGGTGGCGCTTTTCCAAGTTTGCTTAATTTGGTGAAATTCGGGCTTGGAGGTAAACAAGGTAATGGACAACAATATGTTTCATGGACTCATGAACAGGATGTTGCCAAATGTACAGAATGGTTGATGCAGCATGAAGAACTGAGCGGGGTAATCAATTGCACTGCACCGGAAGCTATTAAGAACAGTTTATTTATGTAAGAACAGTTTATTTATGAAAATTATCCGGAAGACGTATGGTTTTTCTTTTGGCTTACCTTCCCCCGAATGGTTATTGGGAATTGGAGCTGTACTAATTGGAACAGAAACAGAGTTGATCCTAAAAAGCAGATGGGTGGCTCCAAAACGTTTACTAGACTCCGGTTATTCTTTCTTATTTTCTAAAGCAGAAAATGCAGTAAAGGATATTTTAAGTAAAAAATAGGTTTTCTTTAACCCAACACTACTGATAAATAAATCCAATTAGTTTAAAATATATGATTTGCAAGAAAAGGGTTCAATGCCTCTAATAAAACTGGAAACATGTATAAATGCTCCGGCTTCTGTTTGCTTTGATCTTTCGAGGGATATTAATATGCACATAAATTCTATGGCAGGTACAAAAGAAGTCGCTATTGCGGGGATTACAAAAGGTTTAATTAATTTAAATGAAACCGTTACCTGGAAAGCAAAACATTTAGGAATAGTGATGAAAATGACCATAAAGATTACCGAAATGAAATTCCCATTATCATTTACTGATGAAATGGTTACCGGACCATTTAAACGACTAAAACATCAGCATAAATTTATATCTAAAAAAGATTCTACATTAATGATAGATGAGTTTCAATTTGAATCTCCTTTAGGTATTTTAGGTAAAGTTGCTAACAGATTATTTCTTAAAAAATATATGGTGCATCTTCTAAAACATAGAAATACTGCCATAAAACAAGCGGCAGAAACATTATATATAAAAGCGGGATTATAAAGAATGGAATTGCATAAATATAGATCTAAAAGAAGTTACTTTCCTGTTTCCCATATTGGTGCATCTACCGGCTTTGATTCAGGAGAGCCTTTTTGGCGGAGATAAATGGACAGGATAACAATTGAAGCAACTGATAAAAATTCACTCTGCCAGTTTTGGAAAGATTCAAACCATAATCTCGAACTAAACAAATACTCAGATAATGTTACTTCCGGTTTATTCTTAATACGCTGTTCAATATTATGATCTTTACAACTTCCCATAGCATGTAAAGCGAAACTTATCAGAAAAAGGAGTAAGAATACAAATGATAAAGAATTTTTATAAATTTTTAATATCCATCCTCCTTTTCTTACAGGCCATGGAGCAGCTTTATGCGGTTTTGGCTCACGGTCAACCTTCTCTTCTTCATCTAATTTTTTCGATTCGGCTGAACCAATTTGCCGTAAGCTGACGGTTAAAAAGACATACATACACATTTGCAGGAATTCACTTTCCCAGTTTTCAAAAGTTGCCTGAATAAAGTGCCCGCTTCTTAAATAAGTTGATAAATCAATTTGCCCTGCATTCTCATCAAGCAATTCATGATTATGTTCTTTCCATCCCGTTAATGCTTGCCCAATTAAAAAAATGAAGAACAGACCTAAGAATACAATAGATAATCCATTCCTGTATAGGAAAGATCTTTTTGCTTGATTTTTCATGCTTCTTTTTATTTTATAAGTACGGCTCGCTTTCGTATCATGAAGATACTCATGTCTTCCCATATTAAACGATTTTTGATTTGTATACTATGTATTATAGTGAACAAATTAAAAACTATATAAAGGATTCAGACCTGCTTATAATTTCATTTCTATCGTTTTTACTGCATTACCACGTTCAAGTGAATTATGTTCCTGCCATTGATCTTGTTGTTGAATAATGAGTTGTTGGGTTTGCCAGGCTAAAACCTTTGCTTCCAGTCTTTGTAAACAGAGTTTTTTATTTTGCAGCTGCGAACGGGTATCCATTACCATTATTCGTATACCTGAAGTAACGTGAATACCCCGAACAGCAGTTTCTACTTTATTCACATTCTGCCCTCCGGGACCGGAAGAACGGTAGGTTTCAAAAATAACGTCTTTAGAATTCCACTGCATTTGCTCTTTAACATCAAAAATCTCTACGGCTACAAACCAGTTTTTGCGTTTATGGAATTTGCGGTAATGGCTTTGGGCAATCCACTGGATGGTACCTCTCCATTCTTTAATAAAAGAAGCTAAATCACGTCCTTCGGCCATAAGGGTAGCGGAAAGCAAAGTGCCGTTTATACTTCCCTTTTTATTTTCCAGAACTTTCAATTCAATATATTCTTTATCGGCCTGCTTTAGCATGATCTCCTGCACTCTGGTCACCACGCGGCAACATTCAGCGGGGCCTCTGCCGGAAGTTATCTGTATAATTATTTTGTCCATATTGTTTACTCTTTATTCATTCTTACAATTTTGGGCAAAAACTTACCCTGTATTTCAATGAGTTCTGTTTGTGCTGCAATCACCTTCTCCACGTCTTTATATGCTAATGGGTTTTCTTCCAGGCTTCCGCCAATAAGCGTTACACCTGCGGCCGATAGTATTTTTTTCATAGTGGAGCTGGTCATGCTTTCTTTAGCATCATGGCGACTCATTGCTCTTCCGGCGCCATGCGAAGCTGAGTAGAGGGCATTTTCTACCCCCTTACCCATAACCAGGTAGGCGGGCGTTGCCATACTTCCAGGAATTATACCCAGCTCACCGGAATGTGCGGGGGTTGCTCCTTTACGATGGATGATCACTTCTTTTCCATTAGCCAGTGTATCTTTCCAGGCGAAATTATAATGGTTTTCTACCTTTTTTAATGCCTTTAAGCCCAGCGCTTTTAACAAATTAATATGAATGCGGTCATGACATGCTTTTGCGTAATCACCGGCCAAATTCATACTCATCCAGTATTCCTGCCCCTCTGCGCTGTTCATATCAAGCCAGGCTAATTGTTGCGCTTCTCTTGGAAGTTTACAGGTATTCATGGCCAGTTGCGTGTAAAAGCGGGCAATGTTAGTGCCCAGGCCACGACTACCGGAATGCGATAATAAAGCGAGATATTTTTTAGCGGGAAGCCCTAAGGCATTATTCTCAACTAATTCAATTTCGCCAAACTCCACAAAATGGTTTCCGCTTCCAGATGAACCTAATTGCCGGACTGCTTTCTGATGTAGTTTTTTTAATAATTCAGTTTCTTTAAAAACAGCGCTGTCTAAAACCTCATGTTCCTGATCAAACTCTAATCCTCCTTCCATCCCGAAATGGGTATGGGTATTTAAAGCTTGTTGAACCTGGTAGGCATATCGTTTTAAATAGGCCTCGCCTTCATCTATCACAGATAAAGCCATCCGGCAGCCAATATCCATACCTACTCCATAGGGAATAACCGCATTATCCGTAGCTAATACGCCGCCAATTGGTAATCCATAGCCCATGTGTGCATCGGGCATTAAGGCGCCCTGTACACTTACAGGTAAAGACATGGCCAGTTTCATTTGTCTTTTTGCCGAAGCTTCAATTACTTCGCTACCATAGGTTTTTAATATGGCGGATTCTTCCAGTAAGGAGAACGTTTTTAGAGGATGCTCTTTCGTATCTCCTAAGAATATCCCTGCTATTTTTCCGGTTATTTCATCATTTACATATTCTTCAGGATTATTCCTGATGTTAAGCAGCAATTCCATTATCTCGGCTTTGCTTTGATACTTAAAATGTTTGGATACTATATTAATGACCAGACTTCGTGCCTGATCATTGGTATAGCCAATTTTAGTTAATTCTTTTGTTTTTAAACTGCTCATCAATATCTTAATTAGTCCAGGTATCCCTCTTTTGTGAAATACCGGGTTGTATTTTTTAATTCGTTAAACTGCTTTTTATTCTTAAAATCCCAATCGAACCATCGATAATAACTCCTTCCTTTGGTTAACTGCTCAATTTTTGGCCTTAAATGATTTCTCTCCAGATAATTTTCAAGGGCTTTGATCTCTTGTTCCAGTACTTCATCCATCATTTTTACTTCATAAATAATATGAGGTTTTACAACAAGTGTAAACCGCCAGGCTTCTCTGCAAGCGTAGGTTAAAGTCATTTTTTTTGAAGTATTACACCAGGATTCTTTGACGTAAAAACAGGCCCTTTCTGCTTCCGAAAGATCTAATTTTGGATGATTCCACCCATATTCATCAAATTCACGAAGTGTTTGCATTTTTCTTTCATAAACATTTCTTCTTTTCCGTTTCTTTTTCCTTTTAAAGGTTTTGTCATGATTATACTCAACAGTATTTATTTTATCTAAAAGATCTTGATAAAACTCCGCAGCAGGGCTTCGTTTTACATCATCTCTAAGTACAAAAAAGCGTTTCCATCCTTTCTGATAAGGTTGTTCTAAAGGAATCATGGGTAAAGAATCTTTCTTTTCCCATAATACATGTTCTAATTTATCGAATTGGATTAATTGCTTATCAAAGTCCTTCTTTTGAAGTCGTTTTTTTCTTCTGGCCGATTTTAATCTGAAAGGCCATTTTTGTATGTCCATAGGACTCTTTTCTCATTAAAATTTTTGATTTTATATAGTTTTCAAAAATTCATCCTAAGTAAGGATATACCCTTTCCTGAAGGTCAGAAAAATCTGGCAATAAAAATTGCAAACGAAATATGCCGTTTAAAGCAAATGGAATTTTAATCTAAGAAAATCAGAGAAATAAACGAACGTCTGCTATTTATGCAGTGAGCGAAAGGGGCGATATGTTGATATATTCAGTCATTATTCCCTGTTATTAATGGTTAATAGTTGAGGAATTGCTTGCAAATATATAAAAGAATATTAATAATGCAGTGGGTTTTGATTAATATCAACCTGGTTTTCTTAAATATAAAAAGCTATTAATATATAAACAGATTATCCCCAATAAAAAACCACCTAAAACATCAGTAAACCAGTGTGCACCCATATATACCCGTGAAATAGGTATGGTAAAAATGAGAAATAAACAACTGGTTGCAACCGAAAGTCTCAACCATTTCGGAATGGATTTTAACTGGTACATTAAGATTACCAGAAACCCGAAAAAGATGACATAAAAAAGCACATGCCCGCTTGGGAAACTTTGATATTTTGTTTTTTCGATAATTCGTACTACAGATTCAGATGGCCGGGGTCTGTTCACAGCAAGTTTGGTAAGCCAGCTAACTAATCCGGAAATCAGGGTTAAGAGTACATATAGTGATTCTTTCTTATACTTAAATAAATAGAAAATAACTGCTGTTAAAATTACCATAATTAAGGAGTAAGGCATATAACCAAACGAGCTCACAACCTTCATCAAAGCATCAAGAACAGGGTGTTGATATTCCTGTACTTCTTCGGAAAATTCCCTGTCAATAAATGAGGCGGGAAAAAGGCAAACCAGTATAGTAAGCACTATGAAACCGAGTGTAATAAGTCCGAGCACATAAAGCATTATTCGTTTTCTTCGCTTATACATCATGATGTTTTATTTAAATTTATAACTTTCTGAAAATGATTTGGTTTTGCAAAATACTCAGTAAGGCCGCAAAGTTACCAGAAAGCCGGTAATTGGCGCAATAGAAGACAGTGATGTAGCTAAATATATTTCAGAGTTATAAATATGATGTGAGAAAAATTCGATTTGGTGTAAAAAGAAATTTACTTGTTATATATATTTGAGGATGTTAAGAAAAGAAAGATATCAGGCTTTTGTAGATTATTTTTCAGTTCATCAACCCAATGCAGAAACTGAACTTCATTATAATAATCCGTATGAATTGCTTGTAGCTGTAATTCTTTCTGCCCAATGTACAGATAAACGGATTAACCAGGTTACACCCAAACTATTTGAGCGTTATCCGGATCCTTTCAGCTTATCAAAATCAACTCCCGAAGAAGTTTTTAGTTATATCCGGAGTGTAAGTTATCCAAATAATAAATCTAAACACCTGGTTGGGATGGCAAAGAAATTGATTACTGATTTTAACGGTGAAATTCCATTTGATGTGGATGAATTACAGAAACTACCCGGTGTGGGCCGTAAAACGGCTAATGTTATTGCATCTGTTATTTATAATGCCCCAGCTATGGCTGTTGATACGCATGTTTTTAGGGTAGCTAACCGAATTGGATTAACAATAAATGCCAAAACACCTTTGGCTGTAGAAAAACAATTGGTAAAGTATTTACCAGAAGATAAAATATATATAGCACATCACTGGCTTATCTTGCATGGACGGTATATTTGTGTGGCCAGAAATCCTAAATGTAATATTTGTCCGCTAACTTCCATTTGTAAATATTACGAACAAAAATGCAAGTTGGATGCTTTACAAAGAGCTATAGAGTTTAAATAAAGAAAAATGTTTAATAAAATTGTTAGAGAAAAAATAAATAAACTGCGAATAATATTATTAGATTCAAAAAAATTATCAATACCTTCAACCATCTTAAAATAATATTAAAAAATGATAAAATTTTTAGTATTTTTGAATTTATATAATGAAATAAACTAAAATAATGAGCAATACAGATAAATTAAAAGCTTTACAACTTACACTTGATAAACTGGAAAAATCATACGGTAAAGGAACCATCATGAAATTAGGTGATAGCCCTGTTGAAGCAATGGAGTCGATTTCCACGGGTTCAATTGGTTTAGATATTGCCTTAGGAATTGGAGGATTACCTAAAGGCCGTGTGATAGAAATTTATGGCCCCGAATCATCCGGTAAAACAACTTTAGCTATACATGCCATTGCCGAAGCTCAGAAAAAGGGGGGAATTGCGGCATTTATAGATGCAGAACATGCGTTTGATAAATTTTATGCGAAAAAATTAGGTGTAGATGTAGAAAACCTGCTTATCTCTCAACCAGATAATGGTGAACAGGCTTTAGAGATTGCCGATAATCTAATTCGCTCCGGAGCAATTGATATTATTGTTATTGACTCAGTTGCGGCATTGGTTCCAAGAGCAGAAATTGAAGGCGAAATGGGAGATTCGAAAATGGGATTACAGGCCCGTTTAATGTCTCAGGCGCTTCGTAAACTTACCGGTACTATTTCAAAAACAGGCGCATGTTGTATTTTTATTAACCAGTTACGTGAAAAAATCGGGGTTATGTTTGGTAATCCAGAAACTACAACGGGTGGTAATGCCTTAAAGTTTTACGCTTCAGTACGTTTAGATATTCGCAGAATATCCCAGATTAAAGAGAGTGACGAAGTTTCCGGTAATCGTGTTAAAGTAAAAATTGTTAAAAACAAAGTCGCTCCTCCTTTCAGGGTGGCAGAATTTGATGTAATGTTTGGCGAAGGTATTTCTAAAGCGGGGGAAATAATTGATCTGGGAGTTGATTTTGAGATCATTAAAAAAGCAGGTTCATGGTTTAGTTATGGTGATACAAAACTTGGACAGGGCAGAGATGGCGTAAAACAACTTTTATTAGATAATCCGGATTTAATGGATGAACTGGAAGAAAAGATCAAATCTGTGGTAACCGGGGATAAATTAGAAGAAAAAGCTTAATTTCCTTTTTATAATCAGGCTTTAGCTGTTTTTCTTTGCATGGTCTGCAAGGTTTATACCGCTTTCCGTACTTTTATCTTCCAGGTTTAACAGGATGATGATAGAAATTACTGGTATAATAAAAGATATCCAAAACCAGAACCAGAATTTTCTGCCCATACTTCTCGCCAATAATCCGGCAATAAGTTGAGGGAAAAACAAGAGAAAGATTACAATTGGAAGTAAGACAATTTCCATTTGAGTGGCTTAAAAATTCATTCTTGCTAATGGCGCTACATCCTGGCCAACAAAATCTTTATTTAAAAACTTATAATAACCGGCAATAGCGATCATTGCTGCATTATCTGTACAATACTCAAATTTAGGGATAAAAACATTCCAATTGTATTGTACAGCTGCATCTGTTAAAGCATTGCGTAATCCCAAATTGGCAGAAACGCCACCTGCTATGGCAATATCTTTTATGTGATACTGTTGGGCGGCTTTTTTTAACTTATTAAGTAGAATCGTAATGATACGATGTTGAACAGATGCGCAAATATTATTCAGATTATGAACTAAAAAATCAGGATTTTCTTTCAATCGGTTTCTTACAAAATATAGAATAGATGTTTTTAATCCGCTAAAGCTAAAATCTAAACCAGCTATCTGCGGTTCGGGGAATTGAAAAGCATTTGGATTTCCTAACTGGGCGTATTTATCAATTAAGGGCCCGCCGGGATATGGTAAACCTAAAATTTTTGCTGTTTTGTCAAATGCTTCCCCTGCGGCATCATCAGTTGTCTGGCCAATAATTTCCATGTCAAAATAATCTTTAACTAACACCAGTTGCGTATGTCCGCCGGAAACGGTTAAACAAATAAATGGAAATGAAGGGCTTTTATCCTCTATAAAATGTGCAAGAATATGGGCCTGCATGTGATTAACTTCAATTAATGGTAGTTTATTAGCTAAAGCAAATGCTTTTGCGAATGAGGTTCCCACTAAAAGCGAGCCTAATAAACCCGGACCACGGGTAAAAGCTATGGCATCAACATCATTTTTATGTATTTTTGCAAGCGAAATTGCATGATCTACAGTTGGTATAATATTTTGCTGATGTACTCTTGATGCAAGTTCAGGTACCACACCCCCGTAATATTGATGCACTAACTGACTGGCAATAACATTAGAATGAATTTTGCCGTTAATACAAATTGCAGCGCAGGTATCATCACAGGATGATTCTATTCCGAGGATTATGGCCAATTTTTATAATTAATTAACGTTATCTAAAATAAAACACAAAAGTATCAAAAAACTATTCAAAGCAATATTATGGACGCTGTTAACATTAGTGTTGTTAATAGCATCTTTTATATTTTCATTACAATTTAAACCGGTACAAACGTATGTCGCTAAAAAGGTGGCAAGCTATTTATCGGGCGAATTGAAAACGAAGGTTGAGGTTGGTAGTTTATATATAAAACCATTTAAATCATTGGTTTTAGAGGGTTTATATATTGAGGATCAGAAAAAAGACACCTTATTTTACTCTAAAAGTTTTACAGTTGATTTAAATCTCCTATCGCTAAAACTGCGCAAAATATCTGTAAATACAGTAAAAATGGATGATGGTAAGTTTTATTTGAAAAGGTATACTGATAAAACAACCAACCTGGCATTTATTATTAACTATTTTAATACCGGAAAACCAAACCAGAAGAAGAAACCCGGTAAACCCTATGATATTACATTTGATAAAATAATTCTAAATAACATCACTTTCAGGTATAGAAATTTTAATAATACCACTATTATTAATGGTATAAACTTTAATGATCTTGATCTGCGCAACTTAAATTCAACTATTGTGGGTTTAGATACTAAAACTCATTTATTAAAAGCTGATTTTAAAAACCTGACATTTAAGGAGAAAAGCGGTTTTTATTTAAAGAATTTAACCACAAACGCTATTATAGATAAAGATCAGATGGAGTTTAAGGAATTAATGCTCGAAACACCTGATACACGACTTACAGATTACTTTTTAATGAAGTACTCCAGCTTTAAGGATTTCCAGAAGTTTGTTGATAAGGTTTACATAAAAGCACATTTCAATAATGCCCGTTTAAACTCCCGTGATATTGCTTTTTTTGCACCTAAGGCTGTGGGTAAAGCGAATATGCAATTAGATGTAGATGGTTTTGCAAGCGGTTATGTTAAAGATTTAAAAGCAAAAGATTTAGCTCTCAAAACCGGGCAGGCAACTTATTTAAAAGGCGATTTTGAGATTAAAGGTCTGCCTGATATTAAAACCACTTTATTGAATCTAAAATTTGATCACTTAGCCACTAACAAAAAAGACATTGATTATTTATTAGCAAAATTTAGCAGCAATAAAAAAGTAATAATTCCTGCAATTGCCGGAAAATTTGGGGACATAAGTTTTAAAGGGAATTTCAAAGGTTTTATTACTAATTTTTCTACAGATGGGGAATTTAAAACCCGTTTAGGCCGCATAATTTCAGATATTGAATTTAAAACGGATAAAAATAACAATCCCTTTTACAAGGGTAAAATCCAAACTTTTGATTTCAATTTAGGCGATTTATTAAACCAGAAAACTCTGGGCAGAACTACTCTTACAGCAAATATTGATGGTAGTGGTTTTAAGCTCAATAAATTAAAACAACAGATAGAAACTAAGGTTGCTTATTTTGATTTTAAAGGATATCGTTACACAAATATTGAATTAAACGGCGAGTTTTATAATAAGCTTTTTGATGGCCAGATGAAAATAAATGACCGGAATATTAAGCTTGATTTTAAGGGCGAAGTAGATTTAAACCCTCAATTACCTGTGTTTAATTTCAACGCAATTGTTCGTAATGCTAATCTGAATGCTTTAAAACTCACTAAAGATACCTTACAAATTGATGCTGATTTTAATACTAACTTCTCCGGAAATAATTTAAGTAATATTCAGGGAAGAATAGATATTAATAAAGTACGTTTTACAAGCAGGCAAAAAACATATATCATGAATTCTGTTGCGGTAGTCGCAGAAGGTATAGGCGTAAAACGTTTACTAACTGTCCGGTCTGATATTCTGGATGCCAGCATAGAAGGCGATTATGATCTGAATACTTTACCTTCTTATTTTAAAACAATTGTTAAAAGATACGTTCCCTCATTACAATTGAGCATTGTAAAACCCCGGAATCAAAATTTTGAGTTTAAACTCAACATGAAATACTTTGAACCATTAAGTTTATTATTAAATATTCCAAAACTAAAAATCTCAGATCAGTTTAGCTTAAATGGTAAATTCGTTTCATCAGAAAACGTAGCAACATTAAGCGGTTATGCAAAACTTATTGAATATGATAAAATTAAAATTCATAACCTGATTGTTGATGAGAACGCTACAGCTGATAATTTAAACTTGTTTATCACTTCAGATCGTGTTGATTTAACAGACAGTCTTTTCATCAAAAATGTCAATATTGCAAACACGCTTAAAAATGACAGCCTGAGTTTAAACATTAAACTTTCTGATAAAGACGCTGTCAATCAGCTCGATTTAAACTCCCTGGTAGAATTTAGTTCACAAGCCGATAGTGCAATAAAACTAAGCCTCTTACCATCCGATGTAATTATTAATAATGAGGTCTGGAGAATACAGGAACAAGTACGGATAAAATTTGATGTGGGTAAGAAACCCGGGGATAAATTTAGTTTACTACGACGAACTCAAATTGAAGGTTTTCAATTATTCCGTGATAATCAAATTCTGACTATTGATGGATTTATATCTAAAAATCCTGAAGACGAATTACTTCTGGGCTTTAATAAATTTAAATTGACCACATTTAATACCCTCACAAAAAGTCTGGGTATTAGCTTATCAGGAACATTAAACGGAAATGCAAAACTATCTGCTATTGGTAAAACCCCGCGGGTAGATGCTGCTTTAACTATAGACTCTCTAAAATATAATGCTATTACTATTGGTGATTTAAAACTTGCTGCTAACCTTGATAATAAAACCAAGCTGATTGATGTGAAAATGGACATTTTTAATCAGGGTGAAAAAACGCTGGATATAAGTGGTACCTATAATTCTGCCGTTGAAAAAAACAATTTAGATATAGATGTTATTATGAAAGATAACCAGCTTATTCTCTTTCAGCCTTTCATAAAAAAATTAGTATCAAATTTAAAAGGTACAGTATCATCTGAGTTAAAGGTTACAGGTGAGCTAAAAAATCCTAAAATCAAGGGCACATTAAGTTTAAAAGATGCGGAACTAACTGTTAATTATTTAAAAACCCCTTATCACATTACTGACAAGGTAACTGTAGATAACAGTATCATTACTCTTAAAAATCTAATTATAAAAGATATTAATAATAACGAAGCCAAGGTAAACGGAACAGTAGATATGGGTAATCCTAATAATCCGGATATTAATATAAATATAGCGGCCACTAATTTTATGGCGCTGAATACTACTGCGAAAGACAACCCGCTATATTATGGAAGGGCATTTGGCACAGGCCGGTTTACTTTTAATGGCCCAACAAACAATATGCGCATTAATATTGCCGCAAAAACTGAAGACGGAACAGTTTTTAATATCCCGCTAAATTCCTCAACTAAGATCACGGATAAAGATTTTATCACTTTTGTAACCAAAGATTCTACATTAAATGATAAAAAAATATCTTCATTTAACGGGCTTACCATGAATTTTGATCTGGAGGTAAACGAAAAATCGGAAGTAAATATTTTAACCCAGTTAGGTAAACTTACCGGTAGAG
>JBASZP010000349.1:0-4026 GCA_049660965.1 Daejeonella sp.
GAGTGATAGTACCGAATCAATTTCAACCGCTATTGGATTAACGACCATAAAGTTTGCCAATTTTTGGAAGGAACAAGCTGCTAATTTCGATCTTGTTTTTTGCTTGGGCGATCGATATGAAATGTTTGCAGCAGTAACTGCGGCTATTCCTTTTCCTATTAAATTTGCACACCTCCATGGTGGTGAAACAAGTTTGGGAGCGATAGATAATACCTTTAGGCATTGTATTACACTTGCCTCAACATATCATTTTACAGCTACGGCAACTGCTGCAGCTAAAGTGGCAGAACTTACTGGTTCAACCAATCATATTTATAATGTTGGTGCGCTCAGTTTGGAGAATTTAGCGTCAAATTTATTGTCGGTAGAAGAATTTAAACAGAAATGGGGCATAGACCTTTCTAAAAAAACAATCCTTACAACTTACCATCCAGAAACGATTGCGCTTGAAGGAAATCAAAATGCGATGCAAGAAATTGTAATGGCATTAAATCATTTGGAAGATTATCAGTTACTAATTACCATGCCGAATGCCGATACTGGGGGAAGTTTGATTAGAAATGCTTTGATTGAGAATTTTCAGGGGTCCGATCGTTTTTTTTTAATTGAAAATCTTGGCTCTCAAAGCTATTTTACGGCAATGAAACATTGTAGCTTCATATTGGGCAATACTTCCAGTGGAATTATCGAAGCGGCATCATTCAGCAAATATGTGGTCAATTTGGGCGACCGACAAAAAGGTAGAGAAGCTGGAGAAAATGTTCTTCAAATTCCTGTTAATGCTACTGCGATCCTCAACACAGTTAAACAAATAGAAGCAGCACCTCTATTAGATGGAAATAATATTTATGATAACGGAGGTGCAACGGCGAAGATTATCGAAAGCTTAAAATCAATAGGTAATGATTAAATATCAAGAGCATATCGTACTTAAGGATGATCAGGCCAGAAATGCGTTAAAAATTCTTGATGAATTGCCACTTAGTGCCAGTAAGACTTTGTTTGTTGCCAACTCCGACCGAATAGTGGTAGGTACAGTAACCGATGGAGATATCAGAAGAGGGTTATTAAGTGGACGTGAAATTTCTCAGTCTATTGAGTATTTTATGAATAACAGCTTCAAATACTTGGAACAGGGAAAGACTAATATCGATATCATCAAAGAATATAAAGCGGCAAATATTAGTCTAGTGCCAATACTGGATAAAGATTTTAAAATCATAGAAATCCTCAATCTCGATTTAATAAGAACTGTTTTGCCTGTAGCTGCTTTATTGATGGCAGGGGGAAGAGGAGAACGCTTAAAACCAGTCACAGATACCATTCCAAAACCGATGCTTAAAATTGGGAATAAACCAATTTTAGAAATTAATATCGATCGGTTGATCTCATTTGGCATTTCTGAAATATTTATTAGTGTGAAATATTTGAAAGAACAGATCATGGATTACTTTGGAGATGGAACTACAAAGGGAATAAAAATCCACTATATTGAAGAAGATGCGCCGCTTGGAACATTGGGAGCTTTAGCACACATCTCCAGCATTAAACACGAAGATTTGTTGGTAATGAACTCAGATCTGCTTACCAATGTTGATTTTGAAGACTTTTACAATTTTTATAGGCACCGAGAAGCGGTAATGGCTTTAGCGAGCATACCTTATCATATTAGTATTCCTTATGCAGTGCTAAAAATCAATGATCATTTGGTCGAATCATTTATCGAAAAGCCTACTTATACTTATTATTCGAACGCGGGGATCTATTTTATGAAGTTTGAGTTAAAAAAATATATCGAAAAGGGTGTTTTTTACAATGCGACAGATTTAATGGATAAAATTATTGCCGAAACTAGCGCCGGTTTAATTCATTACCCATTATTAACCTATTGGTTAGATATCGGTAAACATCAAGATTTTATTAAGGCTCAAGAAGACATCAAACATATTAAACTCTAAACATGGAAAATATTTTGATCACACTTTGTGCAAGAGGAGGTTCTAAAGGAATTCCAGGTAAAAATATCAAGCCGATTGCAGGTTTGCCATTAATTGCTTATACGATAAATGTAGCCAACCTATTTGCAAAACAGCATACTGCACATATTGCTTTATCTACCGATGATCTTGGAATTAAAGCTGTAGCTGAGAGTTTAGGTTTGGTTACCGAGTATTTGAGACCAGAAATTTTAGCAGTTGATTCTGCCGGAAAAATAGACACGATAAAAGATTTAGTGTTCTACGAAGAGCAGATTATCCTTACTAGATATGAGTATATTTTAGATTTAGACTTAACCTCTCCTTTAAGAACTCTAGATGATTTAAATAAGGCCTTCATTCACTTCAAAGATTCAAAAGCCCTTACTTTGTTTTCAGTTAATCCTGCTGGTCGAAACCCTTATTTTAACATGGTTGAAAAAAAGGAAAATGGACTTTATGGTTTGGTCAAAACTAACCCTGATAGCTCGGTATTAACTAGGCAAAGTGCTCCGCCAGTTTATGATTTAAATGCATCATTCTATTGGTATCAAAGGGCTTTTTTTGATACTGATCTTAAATCTCCGATCACTCAGAATTCTACGATTTACGAAATGCCTCATATCTGTTTTGATTTAGACCATCCAATCGATTTTGATTTTCTTGAGTATTTGTTGACCACAAAAAAAATAGATTGGTTAGTATGAAAGCTTTAGTTGTTGGATTAGGTTCCATTGGAAAAAAACATATCAATGCACTATTGACAATTGATCCAAAAACTGAAATCTTTGCATTAAGATCATCGGTTAATGCTAAGGTAGTTTCGGATATAACCAGTATTTATACCTTCGATTCTTTACCTACTGCTATTGATTTCGCAATTATATCTAATCCAACAAATCTTCATTATCAAGTAATCATTGCGCTTTCAAAAAAAGGAATCCCATTATTTATTGAAAAGCCATTGGTGCACTCGTTGGATGTTATCGACGATTTGTTGAAAAACCTTAACGATAACCAAACAACAACTTATGTAGCTTGTAATCTCCGATTTCATCCATGTTTGCAATATGTAAACGATTTCATGCAAAAATCTGCGGATGTTATTGTAAATGAAATTAATATATATTGTGGGTCTTACCTGCCAAATTGGAGACCGGGAAAAAATTTTAGGGAAATGTATAGTGCCAAAGCCGAATTGGGAGGAGGAGTACATTTAGATTTATTTCATGAATTGGACTATCTCACATGGATTTTTGGAATTCCAGAAAAAACTAGGGTAATAAAAACTAATCATTCATCTTTAAAGATTAGTGCGATAGATTACGCAAACATTAACTTTTATTATCCAACATTTACCGCCAATATCATCTTAAATTATTATAGAATCACTCCTAAACGCACATTTGAAATCATTTTTGATGGCGATGTTTGGCTGGTTGATTTGATTAAATGTCAAATCACTAATTTTAAGAATGAAATTATTTTTGAAGACCCAACTTTTAGCATATCAGATACCTATACATCACAATTGGAGTATTTTATCGGCGCATTGAAGGAAAAGAAAGTAATGATGAATACCGCACAAGAATCTGCAGCAATTTTAAGGATTTGTTTAACTGATGAATAAAAAATTAGAAGGGAAACTAATTATAGTAACAGGTGGCAGCGGATTGTTAGGCTGTGCTATTGTTAAAAGACTGAAAGAAGAGTCATCAATTGTAATCAACCTAGAAATTGGTGTTGAAAATACTGATGATTTGTCTTTGGTAAATTGTGATATCACGAAGCCAGAATCAATAGACCAAGCATTATACTTGGTAATCCAAAAGTATGGAAGAATAAATGGCCTTGTTAATAATGCCTATCCAAGAACTGCAGACTGGGGTAAAAAATTCGAGGATATTGACTATGCTTCTTGGCAAAAAAATGTGGATTGGCAATTGAACAGCTATTTTTATTTTTGTCAGCAAGCTTCAAAACAAATGGCACTGCAAAAAGATGGGGGTTCAATCGTAAATCTTGCATCTGTTTATGGTGTTGTTGGACC
>JBASZP010000350.1:0-9878 GCA_049660965.1 Daejeonella sp.
ATAAATAGTAAATTCATGAAAAACAATAAGGATAAAGAAGAAGAAAACAAGACTCCGCTTAGTAAAACCGACCAGGATAAAATTGACAAAATTTATGAAGAAGCCCAATTTTTAAAAAGCGTTAAGGAAGAACTGAGAACAGAAGAACGTTTTGTTAATTACTTTAAAGATTTTCACCCTAAATCTGTTGACTCTTTTATTGATAACTATGCTTACAAAAGGTTTCTATGGATGCGTTACGGGCCTATGTATAAGAAATTAAATGATGAGGAAGATACAAAATGGATCAATACCGCGTATGAGCATCTGGGATTTATTCAGCAAAAGAAACTGTTTGATGCACAATGCCTCTGGCGGGCAGAAAAGGTAAAATTTGAAGGGGTACAGATTTGCTACGATTTTCATTACTGGGAGGAAACAGTACTTTACTGCCCTTTTATTGAACCACTTAATGAAGGTGATATTAATTTATATATGGAATACCTGAACCAAAATAATGCAGATATTTCTTCACATTTTAGGGATAGCTGGCAGGATTATGATGGAATAAAAGACGCTTATAATAATGAAGAAGCCTATAGAGATTTTCCGGAGTGGTATGATTTCTACAACACCCGTAAGGGTACAGGGGCATATCTCATTTTGCCGGATATAAGAGGCAAAAAGGAAGAATTTTACAGAGAGCTTTATTTTGAAGAAAAAAATAAAGCATACAGAGAGGAGGTTAAAAAGCAGGAAGAAGTTACTGAAAAGAGACCCTGGTTGAAGGATACTTATGATAAAGAGCATTTAACGTTTTTTGTAAATACTTTTGAAGACAAACAAACCCAGATTTATTTTAAAGCTTATGAAAGAAATTGCTACGATAGCGAAGAGGAGGAATTTGAAGAGATTGTAAGATTCTTGCTTGCTGCCGGCGAACCTATTCCAATATCTGCACAATATGACTTCAGAGATGCTTTGCGCCAGGCACGAGATCAGTATACAGCAAAAAAGATCGCTGAATTTTTGCCTTATGCTTTAGAGCAGCACCGCTTAAACTTAAGCATTGGTGTTAGTTTGGATGAAACTGAACTAAAATCAAGAGAAGTGAGGAAAGAGAGACGTAATAAACTTATAGAAATCATATTGGCTGGCAGGAAATTAAATGGTGAGCCTGAAGATTTTAATTATTAGCAGACATGAATTAGTAATAAATTATTTTTGCTTTCGTGTATCGGTATTATAAATGCTCAGAAGATTTCTAAAACTCATTTTGTTTTGTCAGGTTGAGCGAAGTCGAAACCTCATAGCACAATAAGCACTCTTCCACTTATGATGATATAATCTAAATTTGTGGTTAATTTGTCGTCCTTCGACTTCCTCAGGATGACAAATGTAGTTTAGTATTATCTTTCGACTTCGCTCAGGATGTCAATAAATTAATAAATGGTTTTTTGAGAAATCCCCCCGGTTTATAAGCGTTCCAATACCAATTTTATAGCATCATCAATTACTTTTTGCGGGTTTTTACTGAATTCAAATTTTATCCGGCTCGCTAAAATAGCGTTAACGGACAGGGCATGGTGCCCTAAAGATCTGGCCAGGGTATAAATTCCGGCTGTTTCCATTTCCAGGTTAGTAATGCGGTAATCTTTAAAGCTAAAAGACCGTAATAACTCAATCAGGTTTGGAAATTTGTTTTTAGCCCGTACCTGCCTGCCCTGCGGGGCGTAAAAGCCGGGGGCGGTAGCAGTGATCCCGCGGTATAAACCCTTGCCAATACGGTCTGACAGTCCTTTATCAGCAGAACTGATATAAGGAAAAATGTTTTTAAAATCTCTAAAATGAGAGTTAATTTCAGTTAATATCTCTTCTTCATCCGCAGACCGGTTCTGCTGGTAATAATGCATTAAGGTATCCAGTCCTAAAGCAAATTCAGAAACCAGGATAGTGTCCACCGGAATATCATCCTGCAAAGCACCCGAAGTACCAATGCGAATAATATCCAGGCTTTTCAGCTCTTGTTTAGGTACACGTGTAGTAAAATCAATATTTACTAAGGCATCCAATTCATTGAAAACAATATCTATATTATCAGTACCAATACCGGTAGAAAGTACACTTATTCTTTTAGTACCCACATACCCCGTATGCGTTATAAATTCCCGTTTCCCTTTTTTCAGCTCAATCCGGTCAAAATAGTTGCTTACTTCAGTCACCCGGTCCGGGTCGCCAACGGTAATAACCGTATCCGCTACATCCCCTGGCAGGAGGTTTAAATGGTAAATGCTTCCATCAGGGTTAATAATCAGGTCTGTTTCTGATATTGTTTTCATGTTTAATTAATTTCTTATAAAGCCTGCTTCATTATTGATATGTGTTTAATGATATTATTTTCTACTCTCTCCTTATTTTGCAATTATTTAGTGCTGATCAGTTGAATATGCTGTAAATTTTCAGGAGCCAATTCTAAAATTGCAAGGTATTTTAGGAAAAAATCCGGAAAAAACTTGAAATAATTTACTAAGTCTACTTATTTTTAAAAAAAAATAGGTAGAAAACTTTGAAAATATTGGCCTAAATCCTAAAATTCATTGAAAATTAATAACTATTTCTGACTATTTTCATGTTTTTTATATTAATTAGCCCAAGTTAATTGTTGCAACCCCTTCCCGGAGTTCTCTATAACTCTCCTGAAGCGCTTTATGACCCCCTTAGAGTACTTTACGACTATCCAGAAGCACTTTGCAGGCCTATTTTAGCCTGACACAGTTGATTGAACGCTCTAAAACTAAATTTGTAAAACGTTAAACCAAATTTGGGAAGATCTACCATACCTGGGAATACTATAGTTTTGAATTTAAGTGTGCTAAGAAAAACAAACCAAAAACTCTTTTTCATGCTTTAACGCAGCGGGACAGCAGGTGATATTTAATTTACGGAACCGATATTTTTTCTACAAGCAATTTATTGCCGGTTTTATCATAATAAGTGCAGGTCATTTCCACTACATGAACCGTCCATTTTTCCACGCCAGCTTCCGCCGCCTGTTTGCAAAAAGTTAAATAATCCGTTTGGCCCTGCTGATGAATACTGAGGGAGTGAGCCAGTTTTTCTTTTGAACCTGTTTCTGCAATATTTAGCAAAGGGTATTTGCTTTCTGATGCAATAGTAAAATTACCGGCCCCGGTATATTCAGCATGCCCGTCAGTTACATAGATATTATAAGCAACAACACTTAATTTTTTAAGCTCCTGAATGTATTTGGGGAAATCCGCTCCGCTCTTTACTTTTGAATGGGCTTCTTTAATTTGATTGATGGTAAACATAGTTTTATAATACTTAGGCTATTTATGTTTTGTGCAAAGCTCTGATCAATTACTGAAGAAAGACCCTATATGTGGCGCTTCATGTGGGATTACATAAGTCCACTTCATGTTATGATGGCATATATAAATATCATCTGAAAAGCCTTCCATCAAAATATTGGGCAATTGTTCTGCCTTTGCACACTTTAATCCATATTGGAGTTCTTCGTTAAAAATATAAATATCGGCGGGGTGCTGTTTTTTGTATTCATTTGTTGCCTGTTTACCTTTAATACTATCCGTATCAAAACTAAAGATATGCCATTTATACTGCGTATTATATTGGTTTGAATGGGGCTTTTTCTTTTCTTCAATAAACTTCTTTTTCCACTTTGTTTCTAATTCTTTTAATTCCCTTTCAGTAAGAAATTCATATAGGATTTCCTGTTCATCCAGTTGTTTGGTTATTTGTTCTGTTAGTTTAAGTTTTATGTTCATTAAACTTTGTGATTTGCACTTTTTTCCCTTTATTCTCAAGCAGTTTTACTATATTTTTTATTTCAGTATTCCAACTTATGTGATCTAAATCATATAACAGTGAGAAATCCTTTAATCTATCATCTTTAAATAGAGACAGATAATTTATCTCCAGTATATCGGAATCAGGCCTGTTAAAAGAATTATTGGCAGTATCTGCTGTTATATGCTTATATTTTAAAACTGTCTCAAAGGGGAGTGACAGCTCTGTTTGCCTACCATCAGGTTTATAAATAGTATTTTCTTCCTGCATCAGTTTTAAAAAAATCAGTTTATTCTCCGTATCAACCTCATAACTCCCCTTTATTATAAACTTCTTTTTGGACTCACGTAATATATAAGATTCATAAATAAAGTGGCCGTTATTATTAAAAGAATAAGTTTCAATTCTTCCGTCTCCTATTCCAGTTCCTTTTTTATAAAGATGATGTTTTACTGTTAACCAGGTTCCTTCAATTCTATCCTTATATTCCTGAAGAGGATCATGATCATCTTCATCCTGTGGAGCAGGTATTAAATGGTTATGATTTTCATCGTATATTTTACCTGATTTTTTATCTATTTTATAGAATGACTCTTGATATTTTGAAATACGTTCTATATCATAATAAGTTTTATTCTCACGAATGATCAGGCTTCCATCCAGTTTTTTTATAAGATCTTTTTTATTTTTAAAATTAGTGCTTGGCTCATCTTCATCTTTATTAAGAGCCTCTATAACAAATTGGGTATTCTTTTCGGATCCTTTTGTTGACAAAAAAAAGGGGATAAGATCATCATTATAATTCCGGCCTTTAGGATTTGAAGAGCTTTCGTATGTAAGGCCTTCGCCTGTAATATTCACATCAACATCATAAAGGTAAGTTGAATTTAATGGAACATACCTTATTGGGTTAGAAAATAAAACCTTTACGCTTGTTTTATTAGCGAGTACAGTAATTTTATCAAAATTATTAATAGTAATGCGTTTATTGAAACGGAAAGATTCCTGAACCATTTGTAAACCAAGCTTAATAATGGAATCCCGGCCTAATTGCTTAATTCTTTCTACTTCTGTCCTCATTAAACTATCTTGAGAAAAGCCGGTTGAGGAGGTCATTAGTAAGGCGATCAGGAGTAATGATTTTAAAATTTTCATTATGTTTCGTCTTGTTTAATTGTATTGATCAACAAGGGCTATCCAGGTAAGGAATGTTCCAGGTATAAGTTTTTGTCCATTTTCCGGCGGTATTTTTTAATAGTGAGCGGTTACCAAAATCATCATCAATAATAAACTCAGGAATTTTATCCCCATCAATATCGGCGGCAAGAATTACTTTATCATGCCCATTGATCATATAGGTTAAGGTTGGTGCTGCGTCTTTTGCTATTGTCCAGATAGAAAATTTTTCCGCATAGAAATTATCGCCGCAGGCATTTCCTCCGGTGTGAATTAATACAGCATAATTCTGTCCGCCATCAGGTTCAAAGAAAGAAAACGTTTCAGAACTTTCTTCGGATGCCCACCAGTTTCCATTTTTATTCTCAGAGTTCTTTAAGAAGTCCTTTTGGGCAGTTTTATATTCTTTTGTTTCAGCAGCCAGGTCAATTATTTTCTTTTTTACTTCCGGTATATCTGCTGATGAAAAAATTACCGGCCTTGTTTTATCCGCCGGAACAGCAAAATAAAACTTGCCTGATTGCTTATCTGCTTCAAATTCAGCGACCAAATAACGGGCTCCTGATTTCCATATATCCATGGCTTTTTGTTTATCAGTTGCTGCGGGTGCGTCCATCTCTCCATTCCATGCCTGCACCTGGCCAAAATGAGGAATGACTGCAGCTAATAGTTTAAAGGATTTAATTTTTGCATTCAATACAACTCCCTTATCACCGCAAACCTTAAATTCTTTATTTAACAAACCAGCATAAACCTGCGGAAGCGCTTCGGCTTTTACATCCATAGTGGCAGAATAAATACCATTATCCATAGCTTGCTGCAGTACCGGAGCCCCCTTTACCCAGGCGCTGTCTGGCGAAGATGAAAGGATGATGTACTTATTGTTAGCAATAAAGGCAAATTCACGGAGAGCGGTTTCCGCTTTCCCGGATGGGAGTTCATCGCTTTTTGTAGTGACAGAATCGGAAATACTTACAGAATCTTTAGTTTGTTTCAGGCCGTCTTTTCCTGTATTATTAGTACAAGCTATACAAAACACGCAGCTGGTGATGGTTAATAGAAGCTTAGTTATATTATTCATTTTGATTTTTTACCAATTAGTCTAGCTCAAATATAAACGAAACTTCTTAAAATTTACACATACACAGGGAAGACAGAGTATCAAGGTGGTGGGCGCTCTCATACAAGGATATGTTTTGAATATAACCTCAGGTGTCGGAGTATCTTTTGGATGTGAACATGCCATTTTTTCATGTGGCGGGGTATCTTTTGAATGTGACCCTGCCACTTTTTCATGTGGCGGTGTATTTTTTGGATATGACCCTGCCACTTTTTCATGTGGCGGAGTATTTTTTGAATGTGTCCCTGCCACTTTTTCATGTGGCGAGGTATCTTTTGGATGTGAACCTGCCACTTTTTCATGTGGCGGTGTATTTTTTGGATATGGCTCTGCCATTTTTTCATGTGGCGGGGTATTTTTTGGATATGGCGCCGCTTTTCTGTAGATGAGAGAAATATTTTTTGTCAGTCTCTTCCTGGTTAATCAAATTGTCTTTTTAATGTAATTATTGAAAATCGGTCTTTTATTTATTTTACCTGATCCTTTATATTTATGGTCATAAATTAATTGAATAGAGCATGACTAAAAAACAACAAAAACGCCTTTTTATGATGAAGGCCGTACAAGGGGTCAACAACGCTTCAAAAACTACCTGGCAAGATATGCTGCCCTTTAAAAAAGCAAATGAAGAGTTAGATAATATTATTGCAAGTATAGAGCAGGCAGCAATATTACAGCAGAAAACTACTACCGGGATTACGGAAGATAAAGAAGAATGGGCGGATAAAGCCATAAGAAGCGTATTGCATATTACTAAGAACGGCTACGCCTATGCTATTGAAACTAAGAACTATGATCTGGCTGCAGCGCTTGATAAAAGTAAGTCTTACCTGCTGAGCCTGCCCGATAACGAACAGTCGGCTGCCTTAAAAGCGATGCTCTTAGCCGTAGAGCCTTATGCAGTACAGTTGAAAGATTACATGATCACACCAGCGATGATCACCGCGGCAAAAGATACCCTTCTTCAGTCAGATGAAGCCATGGTTAAACCCCGCACTACCATTGTTTCTCACAGTACCGCTACCGACTCTGCCCGTACCCTGCTGAACTTAGCCCGTCCGGTGCTGCAAAGAATGGACCGCATGATCCATAATTTTGAAGAAACAGAGCCAACTTATGTAAGCAATTATAAAAAAGCCAGGATCATTATTGATTGACAGAGTTTAATAAGGCATTGCCTCCGGCAGTGTAAAAGGTATTTGATTTTAATTTAGGAAAGGCCGTCTTTTATAGGATGACCTTTTTTGATTGTGGGTGTTGTAGTGCTAACTAATTTGTTTTGATTCTACGGAGATAGAGTTTCTCCCGAATGTTGTAAAGTTTTGCAATGCTGTCATCATCTAAATTTTTATCTACTGATTTAAGAATTGCTTTGTCGTTTCGATTGCAAACTTCTTTTATGGAAGCTTTGTTTTTAAAGTCCGTTACATAAGAATTGAAATTCTCTGATGTTACATTAAGATAGGGGATAGGGAGTTTTTTAAACTCATTTGGTGTTAATTCTAAAACTCCGCCTCCGTAATATCTTCCGTATAGTTCAGCAAATGCAAGGGTCACCGAATTGTAGAATGAAAAAATTAAGCTCTCAATTCCGAAGTTTTCTTTCATCATAATTGTGTATGCACTGTCAGTTGCCAAAACATTTGCAGAGTTCTTTATAAGTTTGGGGTATTGATTACATCGTTTGAAAAAGAACGCTTCTGCTGGTGTTCCAACATTTGGCACTTCATACCAGTTGTTGCGAATAGAAGTTTTGTATCGCTTATGAATTAGTTTGTCTTCGCCAATTTGCAAGTAGCTCCAAAGTTTTGCGTTCTTTCGGATTACAGAATTCTTGTCAAGTGCAATGAGATAAGTTGGCTTTGATTTATCAATGAGAATCTTAAATTCTTCGTCACTCAAAACCACACTTCCGTTTACAAAAATTCCTTTTTGAATAATAGGTTTGATAAATTCTTGTAAAGAATATTTCTCAACTGTGTTTGCATCAACAATAAAATAGTCGTTTGCTGCTGTTACAATTCCTGCTCTTGAACTGCAATAGTCATCAACTGTTTGAAGTTGTCCTTTGAGTTTTTCCAATAACTCTATTTCATCCGTTTCAAGGTGGTGATGTGTCCACTTTGATTCTTTCATTTTTACATTTTGTGCAAGAGTAAATTTGCTTTCGGCTAAGTCAGCAAGTTTGTCAATGTTGCAGTAAAATACTCCTTTGTTTTTTGATTTGCGTTCTCCGATTAAAAGCAAAGTGTCCTGTCCTTTACAATCTTTAAAAAGCAATTCATTGAAAGTAAATATTTCAACTCTCTCAAATTCTTTGAGAATTAATTCTCTTAACTCTGCTGCAAACTTTACCTGAAGTAATTCCGAAGGAAGAACGAAAGCTAAAATTCCGTTGTCGTCTGTGAACTCAATGCACCGAACCAAAAATGAAGTCCAAATATTTTTCGGTCTGTTGTCGGCAAGATTTGCGTTTTGATGAATTGCCTTACAATTGTCAACCTGTTGTTTCTTTAAGAGATTATTTTTTATGTATGGTGGATTCCCTAATACAAGTGAAAACTTTTGTGTGTTGTTAAGTTGGAATTCTAAAAAATCAGTGTGAATTGCAGTAAATGTTTTTGCTTTAATCTCTGTGGTAATTTTATTGAGTTCTCTTTTGCTTTTTTCAATAGCAACTATCTTTTTAATTTTCTTAGAAAATGTTTTGTGATTAAAAATTGTCTTTACAAAAATTCCGTCACCAGCACTTGGCTCTAAGACAGAAATGGAAGATTTACCGTTCAGTTTGTCCGAAAGATATTGAACCAAAAAATCAGCAAGAATTTTTGGAGTATAAAATGAACCAGAGAGTTTTTTGTTTTTCATGGAGTTCTTAGTTCGTTTCTATAGTTGTCATACTTTATAAATACCTGGATTATCATATCCTTAATATTTTCAGGAATATTTATTAAGTCAGTTAGTGCTTTAATCTCTGCAATTAAAGGTTCAAGTTGTTCAAGATTCCAAATAACTCCATGCTGCGGTTTATGAAGTTTCAAAGCATAATACATCCACTTTCCAAGTTCTGAGTTATAAAGTATTTCACCAGTATTATTTCTCGAAAACTGATTTAAGTATTCATCATCACATGGGTCAATAAAGCCCTCGTTATTTCTGTGCGAAAAATTCTCATCATTGGTGGGCCATTTTTTTCTCTTCGCATTATTACAAGACCTGCACGAATAAACCAAATTACTGTAATCTGTATTGGCTTTAGTGGTTAATATAGCTTCAGGAATGAAATGATCAACTTCATAATAAGTTACTTTCCAAGTATCAGAAGAATTACAGTAGCCACATCTTGAAATGAAATCAGCTTTTAAATCTGGTTTGTGGTCACGGTGAGTTATCACAGTCCTTGTAATATTTCTCCGCTTTGGAGTATGGTCTCTGAATGAAGGCATTACTTTTTAATATTTTTAAGTGCCTCCAATATTTCTTTTGTAGCTGAAACAAACTCATTGAGTTTGGTAATGCTTTCTGGTTGAATCAAATTGTCAGGTAGAGTTTTGTCACTAGGATTAATTTTTTCAAGAAATATATATTTCTCCGTTAGAAGTTCCTCATCCAATATTGACAATCCCTCATCTTTATTCTTTTTTTCAACGAGCCTTTTAATTGTTTCTTCAGCTTCCTTGATTTGTCTATTGTAGTTTTCTATTTTACTTCTTATTCTTTGAATAAGGATAGGTCGTTTATCATTTAACTCTCCTTTAAGACGAACTATATC
>JBASZP010000351.1:0-6417 GCA_049660965.1 Daejeonella sp.
CTTATGCTTAGGCTGAACATCTGCTTTTCCCATAATATAGACAATACCATTACTGGTTTTAATGGTGTTAACTATGGATAATTTTTCAACCGGTACTTTTGTTCCGAATTTTGATAAAACAGTATCTGGAATTGTGGCAGGCGACTGAGCTCCCTCAATAGCAAGATCTTTTACAACAGCCCAGCTGGCAGCTTTTGTGGTGCTATCCACACTGCCGGTTGCAAAAAAAGGTTTATACTTATTTACTTCAGCATCCCATGCTGCATCTTGTAATAGAAATAAGCTGTACTGCTTTTTCTCGTCTCTAAGATCATAAACCTTATTCCAGAATAAGTTTGTAAATACTGAATCCGTACCGGGCTGATAGATGGGCTCTCCTGTATTCGGGTCAATACCTACAATAATAGCGTCGGTAGTATCAAATACTTTTTGAAACAAAGACAATAAATAGGCCTTTTGTTTTACAGGCCCTGTGCTGGCGTTGGCTATATATTCCCAACAGTTTTCCAGAGCTGCTACTTTTTTATCAATAATGTGCAATACTCCGTTAGAGGCATACAAATCTGCTTTTGTAAGAGCTGCATCTTCTATTTTTCCGGCACTAACATTATTATACTTGCCATTCATCATTTGAATTCTTGCAGCTGCTGAAAGGCTATTACTATAATAAAGTTGTTGTGAAATGTGATTCCCTACGAAAAGACTAAGTTTAGCAGGGTTTTTAATGATTGCAGTATCCAGGTTTTCCAAATCCTTATTGGTGGGCGCAAATACTGTAAAATTTTTAGAAGAAGACAACACTCTGTCATACCCCGACAACATTAATAACCCACGAAATGTACTAAGTTCCGGTGTTTGGGTAATTAAATCATAAACACTATTAGCCAAAGCGGCTTCAGATATAGCATTATGATCTGTGGTTGCCTTTTTACATCCCCACACACTATATAACAAACCTGCCCCTATGAAGAATAACCATAAACTTTTATTACGCATGTTGTTCAAATATTACACTGGTCATTAAAAAAATATTTTTGTTCCATCGGGCTTAAACCTTGGCAGTACCTGATTCTCATCAACCGGAATAAAATGAATCATATCCAGGTTGTTGTTGTTTTGTGTACCGGTTACAGGTGTTATCCTGATGATTTGTTGTTGTGTTGTTGCAAAGTCAATTGTACCCACTAATCTTGAGGCAAAAAGATTTGTAGTGTTTTCAGTATAACGCTTCCAGCCTATTGCTTCTAATTCGGCATCAGTACCAGTGGGTCTGTTTTCCGTAAAATTCATAGTACGTTGCATTAATGTTCCGTTTACAGATACCTGGCACAACATATTTGAACTGCTGGATTGTTTTTGGGCACGATAGCAAAGCCAAACTTTATACCTTCCCTTAATAATCGGAGGAGTTTTCATTTCCCACCAGATGGGACGATTGGGTAATCCCATTGGTAACATGTTTACATCACTATTTACGGCATAATTAGTTATTGAACTTGTAGCTGAGTACAAATAAGATAAAACATTTGTACCCGCCAAAGGTCCCCATCCCCAGTAATGATCTTTAATAGGATTGTCTGCTTCCGTAGCTCTTGTAAAATTGTAATTTCCACGCTTATAATACGCAGGCAGCTTCATAATTTCCGGAAACGACGAAACATCCCAGAATAAGGCTGTTGGTTTACGAAACTTAACCATATAATGTGCTGATGCGTCATGCCAAACACCATTTGAAGCGGCATTATCACTTTTAGGTCTGTTTATTACCACCCCCTTCTCCAGCACTCCATTAAATTCGTCTTCATTGACCACCACGTTCTGATCAATTAACTTGATACTGATTACCTCCTGCGGTAAATAAGTAGCATGCGTGGGAACTGTTATTATATCACCCAAAAATTTTATACCAGCAGATATGTGGTAGGCCACATACATATTCAGGCTATCATTAGCTAATGCAGGATTACCTGTTTGAGAATACTTAGCTTTTAAAGCGGCATAACTGGTAAATCCGCTATCAGCTAACGCTTTGTTACTTTCTGCAAAAACAGATAGCCAGCGTTTGGATGTATCAGGATCTACCGTATTAAGCTTTGTGAAAAAACCAGTTTCTTTTAATGCCTGAACGAATACTGAATACTCTGTCTTTTCTTCTAATTGCTGTGCAATTGTTTTGGTAGCCGGAATTAATACGTTGTCGATAACATGTATAATTCCGTTTCCAACTCTTAGGTTCGACTGAAGAACCGTTGCTTGTCGGTTTATAATATAATTTGAAACTCCCCGCTCAAAAGACACTGATGTTACCAGGAATTGACCATACATTGTAATTACAGGAAGCTTACCATCTGTAAAAGAGCCTGAGTAAACAGTATCTTCCAATAAATGCAACCTTACCATGTCTTTTAACGTATTAATATCCGCAGCTTCTACTGTTGCCGCACCTATTTTCTGAAGGTAGGTTTTCACTCCGGTATTAGTAGGTGCAAAACAGGTATATGATCCATATGCATTTAAAAAAGCTGCGGTTCCCGTTCTTTCAAGAATCTGTCTGAATAAAGAAAAAGAATCAGGGCGTTTGTCGAGGTATCCCACAATATTTACATCTTCTGTGGTATTCTCCCGGATATCAAACTTTTTACAAGCAGGCAGTTGAACTGCAATGAAACCTGAAATCAGTATTACAATAAATAAAGTAGTCTTTTTCATAAAGCGCCTGTATTATTTGTAAAAAGGGTTTTGTACTAATAATTTATTTGTTTGCATCTCGTATAGATAAATTGGAAAGTAATGGCTATTCTTATCCCGTATTTTAGCCTGTGCAGATTGTTGTAAATTAGGGGGAACACTCTGAGACACCATATTCAGTAAAATGCTCAGTCTTTCATAATTATTTCGCTTTGCATTTCTTAAAGCATCATACCAACGTTTACCTTCAAAACAAAATTCTCTTGAGCGTTCCATAAGGATAAAATCCTGAATGCCTATTTTGTCGTTTGGAGATGGGTTCACATCTGTTGCCGCCAGCGCATTGGCTCTTTTCCTTACCGTATAAACAAGATTTAACGCCTCTGTCCCTCTGCCAGATTCGTTCAGAGCCTCTGCTTTCATCAGTAAAATATCAGCGTACCGATAAAAAAACCAATGCGCATAACTTTGATCAAATGTGCGCAGTGCGGTATTGGTCGCTCCAACATATTTCCAAACGGTAGAGGTTGCAGCTCTTACAGAGCCCCCATCACCACGTAGATCGTAATTCTGATCGTTTGTAAAATCTACCGTAAACAACTGATCCATAATTTCTGGAAAAGCCGTCCATCTTCTTACTGAAATACTGGAAGAAAACATCCCAAAATAAGGATTGAGACGTTGCACATCAAACTGCAATTCAAAAATCCCCTCGTTAGAATTACCGTTGTAATAAAGTGTATTAAACCAGTTTTCATTATATGTAATCACCCCGCCATTATCTGTGGCGCCACGTATCAAACCAAATTTTTGAGAATTAATCACTTTATCGCAGGCAGCAATACAATCATTGTACTTTTCGGCCCACAGGTAAACATCCGCTAAAATTGCATTCACCGTATAAACTGTAACCCTTCCTTTATCAGAAGCAGCATCGCCATACGTAGTTACTGCCTTTGCTTCAGCGGATTTCAGATCAGCTATTATCTGGTTAATAATTTCGTCCTGTGACGATTTCTTAATAGGAGTTATGTTTTCATCACTTAAGGTGGCATCTAATTTCAAAGGCACTTCTCCAAAACTGCGCACCAGATAGAAATACATTAATGCACGGATAGTAAGCGCCTCACTTAAATAATTGTCTAACTGTGTCTTTGTAAAAGTATTATCAAAATTCACTACTTCTGGTGCTTTTTCTATTAATGTGTTACAATAGTTTATCGTTCTGTAAAAAGGGCGCCAGTTTGTATTTACATTGGTAGGCTGGGTATTCATATTCACTAACTCGAGATCATCGCTGCTGGCAAAAGTTGCCGGCGATACATTGTCTGCCCTGCATTCTCCCCAAACAAATAACAATTCGGGTAATGAAGGAATGTATCCAACAGTGCCATAGTTACCTGTTGAGCTTTCCATCATAGAAGCATAAATACCAATTACAGAAGCCTTTACCTGTTCTTTTGTTTTCCAGAATTCTTCTTTTACGATGCCATCCTGTGGTTTCAGGCTTAGCCACTTCTTACAGCTGAAGGCAAATGCTATCAGCATAAAAACAAAACTATATTGAACTATCTTTTTCATGTGTATGCTTTAACTGTTATATTAAAACCCGGCTACCAACCCAATGGTTACAATTCTGGATGGAGGCGTCATCGAATAATCATATGCAGTTCTGAAAGGATCAGCCCCCCGTGTTGTCACCTCCGGATCCTGTCCTGTATATCTTGTAAACGTTAACAGGTTTTCTGCAGTGAGGTAAGCGCTCAGCGTTTTCATTTTAAGTTTTGCCAATATTTTTTTGCTAAACGTATATCGTGCGGTTACTGTTCTGAACCTGATATAAGAAGCATCTTCAACATACCTGTCGCTGCCCAGCCAGTTATAACCACCGCTTAATAAGGCTCTAGGTATATCGGTTATATCTCCTTCTTTTCTCCATCTTCTTAAAACCGCTGCACTCTGGTTATCGAAATAGTACATATTAGTTGTTGACATTTTGGTGCCATTTACAACATCATATCCCCATCTGAAACTGAAGAAGGTGCTTAGTTTTAAATTTTTCCAGGTGAGCGATGGTCCAAATCCACCAGACAATTTGGGGTTACTATTACCCAGATAGACCACATCCATATAATTAATATTTCCATCGTGATTGATATCCTCGTACATAGCATCTCCGGGCTGAAAAACATAATCTGTTGTGGGATAATTAAATCTTGTATAAACAATCTGGCCATTGGGACCAATAATTGGCTTTCCATCAGCGCCTGTTGCCACAGTGGCATTTTTATCTTTATATACGCCCTTATACTTATACCCGTAAAAAGAACCAAATGGATTATCAATCTGTAATAGTCTCAGGTATTCTCCGTTTTTGGTTACATCACCACGGCTGTTGGGATAGAATTCTGAAATTTCGCGGATCACATTCTCATTCGCTGAAATATTAAAATCAAAACCAATAGTAAAATTCTTTCTCTTTACCGGCTGTGTCCAAACAGCAACTTCCCAACCCTGGTTATCCATCGTGCCCACATTCATAAATAGTGAATTAAACCCGGTATAAGAAGCAATTTGTAATCCATCAAAAAACATGTCTTTGGTACGGTTACGGTATATTTCAGCATCTACACGAAAACGCCCATTGAATAAACTCAGGTTAGCACCAATATTTGCCCCGTGAAGGGTTTGCCATTTCAGATTCTTCAACTCCATTCTTGAGGGATAAACCGCAGACTGCCCCAGGTATGTGTAGTTGTAGGTGTTGTATGTATTATAAAAGAGATAATCGTATCTGGGCACTTCACCGGTTATACCATAGCTGGCCCGGAAACTTAAATCATCCAATGCTTTCACCTTACTTAAGAAACGCTCACCAGACACCCTCCATCTAAATGATAATGATGGAAATAACCCATACTTATAATTTGGACCGAAACGTGAGTTACCATCTCCTCTTAAAGTAGCATTAAAAATATACTTATCATTAAATCCGTATTGCGTACTGATGATTGCGCCAATAGACCTTGTTTGTGAGATACCAGAGGCTGCACGAGACTCAGAATTTTGTGTACGGGATGCAATAGAAGGATCTACCAATAATGATGATGCAGTATTGGAAGTAATTACTTCCTGGTAAACAGCTTTATAATCATTGGTCAGCAATGTTAAAAATGCCAGAAAATTATGTTTCTCATTTTTCAGTTGTGGTGTGTAAACAAGGCTCGACTTGGTACCCACACTAAAAACATCAATATCGCCATCGTAAGCTCGGTTCACAACAGTTTCTGTGTTGGGTCGGCCAGTGGCAATTTGCGGCAGAAAGCTGTTATTCTTTGTATTGTTAATATCAAACTGAATATCAAATTGAGCTTTCAGCACCTTTTTTATAATGTCATAGTCTAACTGAAATCTGGGAACAATACGTTCACCCAAAACAGAATACCTGGCTTTATCTGCCATTGCTACCGGGTTATATACCCTGCTGTATTGGCCCTGTACATTAGATGCCGGTGAAAAATAATTAGTGGTAAGATTGCCCAGTTCATCATATTCAAACACACTCATATTGGGCATTTTTATATACGCCATACCGCGTATAGAAGCTTCACCACTTGCCGCACTAGACCCCAGATAACTACGGCTTTGATTGGTATGAGTATAAGCAATACTTGTAAAAAATTTTATTTTATCTGATACGTTGTAATCAAGATTTATACGGGTATTTAT
>JBASZP010000352.1:0-3818 GCA_049660965.1 Daejeonella sp.
ATATTAATGAGTCGGGTTGGAGTTTTACTGTTAATAAAAAAGGCCATATACGCTTCGGTATGTCGGGAATGAAAGGTGTTGGAGAAAAAGCGGTAGAAAATATTGTGGAAGAGCGCCTGGCCAATGGCCCTTATAAAAGTATTTATAATTTTGCGAGTCGTACAAATTCAAAATCGGTAAGTAAAAAAGTATATGAAAATCTGGTTTTCGGGGGCGCATTTGATTGCTTTGGTTTTCACAGGGCGCAGTTTTTTTACAAGCCGGAAGGAGCCTTTTATAATGCAATAGAACGCCTGGTTAAGTACGCCAATGATTTTCAGAATAATCAAAGTTCATCTCAGGTCTCCTTATTTGGAGGCACCAATGATGCGCAGATTGCGGAGCCTTCCATGCTGGAATGTGAAGAATGGAGTTTAATTGAAAAGTTAAAGTCTGAAAAAGAAGTTATAGGCGTTTATTTAACTGGTCATCCTTTAGATAATTACAAATTTGAGTTAGAGAACTTTTGTACCCATCAGGTTAAACATTTAACCTTACTTAACCGGATGAAATCGGCGGAAATTTTTCCGGAAGACCAGGATGAGTTCAACAAAGTTAAGAACAGGGATCTAATCATTGGTGGTTTGGTTTCTTCCTGTAATCATCGTACAACAAAAATGGGTAAACCTTTCGGCTCATTTTTAATTGAGGATTATAGCGATACTTTTGAAGTGGTTCTTTTTGGTGAAGATTATGTAAAATTAAAACAATATTTAAATGATGGTTTTTTTCTTCAGTTAAAAGGAATAGTTTGCGAGCGTTTTAAACAGAAAGATAATTGGGAATTTAAAGTAAACAGTATTGCTTTATTATCGGAACTTCGTGATAAAATGTCGAAATCTCTTACTATTCAATTATCATTAAATGAAATTTCGGATGATTTTATGCTTAAAATGGATGAAATTGTAAAACTTAATACTGAACAGAATTCAAACAGAAATTGCCATCTGAAATTCCTCATTATGGATTATGATGAAGAAACTATTCTGGAAATGCCGTCTAAATCGGTGAAAATAAGTCCAAGCAATGAATTTTTAGAACATCTAACAAAACTAAGCGGAGTACGTTATAAATTGAATTAATGTCACATTGACACAGTTAGATTTGTGGCAGGAATATTGAATACTATATTTGACAATTGATTTGAGATGATTCTACTTGTCAAATAATATAAATTGATAGAGATTAAAAAAGACATTTCAACATTATTCCATTTTATAAAACAGATTATTAATAAATAAAAACCTAATTATTATGGCATTAGAATTAACAGATGCAAACTTTGATGAAGTTGTGCTTAAATCAGATAAACCTGTATTAGTTGACTTTTGGGCAGAATGGTGCGGACCATGCAGAATGGTTGGTCCGGTTGTAGAAGAACTGGCAAAAGATTTTGACGGTAAGGCCATTATTGGTAAAGTAAACGTGGACAATAATCCGGGAGTTTCTATGAAATTCGGTATCAGAAATATTCCTGCTTTATTATTCTTTAAAAACGGGCAAATTGTTGATAAACAAATAGGTGTTGCCCCAAAATCTGTTTTAGCAGAAAAACTAACTAAACAGTTAGCTTAAATTAATATTTATATTTTAAAAAAACCTCCGGTCGAAAGACGGGAGGTTTTTTCGTTAAGAGTTTTTCATTTGGATGGATAATGGATAAATTGACTTTAGGTGTCTAGTCCTGAAATAGGTTTACACAATAGTAAACAAAAATGGAAAGATATTCAAAGGTCTATGGGAGTAAATGGCAAAGCCAGTACAGTGAGGAATTTAAACATAATGTCTGTCGGGAATATTTAGACGGATCTGATAGTCGTACCACAATTGAAAGGAAATATAAATTGGGAAACAGTCGGCTCACATCCTGGCTAAAATCATTTGGGCTGGAGGTTAAGAAGGCAATTTATTTATCTTCGTATGTTATGCCAGCAAAGAAAGATCAGGATGTTTTGACTGAAGACATCACCTCAGTTAAACTATTAAAAAAGCAACTGGATGATGCCCTATTGGAAAAGGAACGCTATCGTAAAATGATAGAGGTAGCCGAAAGGGACCTGAAGATCACTATCCGAAAAAAGTCCGTTACCAAGTAATCCATGAAACTAAAGACAGCTACCCCAGGGTTAGCCTGGTTCAATGCTGTTGCTTACTTGGTGTTAGCCGACAAGCTTATTATTAGCATGACCGAGAACGGTGATCCGTTAGAAAATGCAATTGCAGAAAGGGTCAATGGAATTATGAAACAAGAATACCTGGAACATCAGGTGCTCAATAATAAGGAAGAGGTAATGGAACTATTAAGAACATCGGTAAATGTCTATAATAAACTAAGGCCACATATGAGTTGTAATATGTTTACACCTGAAATGGTTCATCAAAATAACCTAACTGTACAATGAAATTGGAAAAGTTATTATAAATCAAAAAATGTCAATCTGTAAACCTATTTTAGGGCTAATAAATAATGTAAACGTATTTCAGGATTTATCAATTAACCTGTAAACTTATTTTAGGACGAAACAACCATTTTTCAGCCCCTTCTGGCGCAAGAATACCGCATTGGCCTATGTCTGGCGTATTTGTGCCTTTTTCGTTTATTTTATAACTATTATTACTCATTTCAATTCTAATATAATCAGGCACAAGTAGCTTTTGTCCACTTAACCCTACCCCTCCTTGCGCCAATTGGGAGCTATACTGTATTCTTCATTTATCCGATTTATTAAAGATTTGATTTTATCATTAAGGGTTATTCCTTCCAAATCTTTAAAAGAAATCCTATTTCTAAAAATATCTTTAATTCCATTTTTATTTACTCTTTTGAAGTATGAGTATGTAATTGAAATTTCATCCTCATTATATTCAAATAAATTTATCCAAAACAATACATTTAACTCTGTGCCTATTAATTTGTTAATTAAATAGAACCCTATATAATCATCATCAAGCCTACCTCCAAATCCACACCCTTTTATATTAAATCCTTTATCTTCTAAGACGTGAAAGTTCACTTTAAAAGCGTAAGAAAACTTGCTTAAAACTATATCATTCTTTTTTGAATTATTCATAATTGGTTATTTAATAATATCTCCGAATACTTCAACTTTTTCAATATCATAAAAAGCACTTCTATCTGGTGCATTTGTAAAAATTCCTGGATTATCTCCTAAATCATAAATATCATACCCTTGTTCTTTGATCCATTTTGCCCATCTTTGATTTTCTTTATACCATAAAGTAGTTTTTAATTTTTCGTATGGTATAACACCATTATTTCCATATAAATCTAATGCTTTTTGCCAATCAGCCTCTATTTCAGCTAATTTGCTATAACCTTGACCATTAAATGCAGTTGCTTTTTCAAATAACTCTACTTCTTTACCTAATTTCTTCAAATCTGAACCAATTTGTCTAACATATTCCATCTTTCTTCCTATTATAGCAATCTTATTATTAGTCCCTGTCATTAACCTCACAACAGGAACACCATTAATTTTAACAGATGGATAAATTACCTTCCCTGCCTTAGCCACTTCCCTCACCACCAGCTCATCGCCTTCTAAAGTAATTGTTTTTACATTCCCGGCCTCATCTATTACATTCACCGTGTTTCCGGCAGTTTGTTCCAGTTTTTTGGCAGTCTTTAATAAGTTAGCGGCCTTATCCGTTCCTTTGATCCAGCCTTTGATTTTGGTTGCAGCCAACTCCCCTCCGGTTAAAACTATTGGAATTACCGTAGCTGCTAACTGACCGCTGCGCCAGTAATTACCCTGTGT
>JBASZP010000353.1:0-2604 GCA_049660965.1 Daejeonella sp.
TGGAGAAAGGCCAGGTTATTGGCATTGTGGGTGAATCCGGTTCGGGAAAATCAGTTACCTCATTAGCTATTATGCGTTTGCATAATGAACGGATCAGCAAATTGAGCGGTTCTGTTAAGTTTGCAGATACAGAACTTTTAAGCCTGAAGGAAGACCAGATGCGGGTCTACCGGGGGAACAAGATCTCCATGATCTTCCAGGAACCCATGACTTCTTTAAACCCGGTATTAACCTGCGGCTATCAAATTACTGAAGCTATAAAAGAGCATGTAAAGGTCCTCCCTTCCGGGAAGAGTTTAAAACAACTGGTTATTGACCTGTTTAATGAAGTACAGTTACCACGGCCTGAGAATATTTTTGATAGTTATCCACATCAACTGTCAGGCGGTCAGAAGCAGCGTGTCATGATTGCAATGGCACTTTCTTGCAATCCTGAAGTGTTAATTGCCGATGAACCAACCACTGCCTTAGATGTTACCGTGCAGAAAACTATTTTGCAATTACTGCTCAAGCTTAAAACCGAGCGGAACATGAGTTTGCTGTTTATTTCTCATGACCTGGGTGTAATTGCCGAAATTGCTGATCATGTGCTGGTGATGTACAAAGGCGAGATTGTGGAATCTGCCAGCGTAGGTGAAATATTCTCTAACCCTCAACATGCTTATACACGCAGTTTATTAGCCTGTCGTCCCTCACCAGAAATAAAGCTCAAAAAATTACCGGTAGTAAGCGATTTTTTAAAAATCAATGAAAATGGAAATATCGAATCTGCCGGCGAAACTATAGCGCATTTAATTGATCATTTAAAGTTTAGTGATGCTGAATTAGCTGAACGAAAACAAAGATTATATTCACAAAAACCTATACTTAAAGTTGAGGGTTTAAAAACCTGGTACCCTATAAAAACAGGAATATTTAACCAATCCAAAGAATTTGTAAAAGCAGTAGATGAGGTAAGTTTTGAGGTTTACCCGGGTGAAACTCTGGGCTTGGTTGGTGAATCTGGCTGCGGAAAAACAACCTTAGGAAGAAGCATTTTAAGATTAGTTGAACCCACAGCGGGTAAGCTAATATTTGAAGGCATTGATCTGATAAATTTATCTCAAAATGAAATGAGGGCCTGCCGCCGTAATATTCAGATCATTTTTCAGGATCCGTATTCTTCCTTAAATCCACGTTTAACAGTTGGCCAGTCTATTATGGAACCTATGCAGGTTCATCGGGTTTACGCGAATGATAAGCAGCGTAAAGAACGGGTAATGGAGTTGTTAAATCGTGTAAACTTAGGCACAGAGCATTTTAACCGTTATCCTCATGAGTTTTCGGGGGGACAGAGACAACGTATTTCTATAGCAAGGGCTCTGGCATTACAGCCAAAGTTTATTATTTGTGATGAATCTGTTTCAGCATTAGATGTTTCTGTACAGGCGCAGGTGCTAAATTTATTACGCGAACTTCAACAGGAATTAGGCTTAACTTATATATTTATTTCGCATGATCTGGCCGTTGTCAAGCATATTTCAGACCGTATGATCGTGATGAATAAAGGGAAAATAGAAGAAATGGGAGATTGTGATGAAATATATAATAACCCAAAACAGGAGTATACTAAAAAGCTTATTAATGCTATCCCGAAAGGTGCCATATTATTGGCATAATATTAAATCCGTCTGGCCATTAATTTTGAATGTCCTATCTTAGGAACAAAACAGTACAAAAATGTCAAAAAAGAAATCAACCAGTTCTGACCTGGTACTTACCAAACTCATTACACATGTGTGTGAACAATCGGATAAAAAACCCCTTAATTATAAACAGGTAGCCGCTAAACTTAATTTAGAAGATGAGGAAACGCGTCAGCTAATTCTTAAGATATTAATCAGAGAAACTAGAAAAGGAATTTTACAAGAGCCTGAAAGAGGAAAATTCATCCTTAAACAACTTAAAACTTATATTACCGGAAAAGTAGATATGACTGCCGATGGCTCGGCATTTATTGTTAGCGAAGATGAATTTGAAAATGATATTTTTATAGCTCCTCGTAAATTACGTAATGCTTTGCATGGCGATATTGTAAAAGCTTATGTATATGCAAAAAGTAAAGGAAAGCATAAGGAGGGGGAAGTTGTTGAGATCATCCAACGGGCAAAAATGGAGTTTACAGGTATTATTAAGCTGTCTGAAAAATTCGCTTTTTTTATACCGGATGACCGTAAAATGCTGCATGATATTTTTATTCCCATTGATCATATAAATGGCGGAAAAAATAATGAAAAAGCCATTGCACAGATTATAGACTGGCCCGAAGATGCTAAAAACCCGATAGGAAAAATTATACATGTTTTAGGTACGCAGGGAGAAAACAATACCGAAATGATGGCTATTTTAGCCGATTATGGTTTCCCACTCTCCTTTCCGGAGAATGTTGAAAAAGAAGCGGATGCAATTCCGGATATGATTTCTCAGGAGGAAATTGCCAAGCGCAAAGATTTTAGAGAAGTGCTGACTTTTACAATAGATCCTGCTGATGCGAAAGATTTTGATGATGCCATTTCATTTAAAAAACTAAGTAATGGAAATATAGAAGTAGGAGTTCATATTGAG
>JBASZP010000354.1:0-3012 GCA_049660965.1 Daejeonella sp.
AGACATCATTACCACCGACCATGCCCCCCATACTTTAGCAGAGAAAAACCAGAACTATATTAAATCTTTTGGCGGCGCCCCTATGGTGCAACATGCCCTTTGCGCCATGCTTGAATTTGTTTACCGGAAAAAGCTTTCCCTGGAAATGCTGGTTGAAAAGATGTGTCATCATGTGGCAGATTTGTACCAGGTAGAAAAACGCGGGTATATTAAAGAAGGGTATTGGGCAGACCTGGTTTTGGTAGATTTGAATGATCCTTGGACGGTTGAACCCTCCAATATTCTTTATAAATGCGGCTGGTCGCCAATGGAAGGCGAAACATTTCATTACCGCATTACCCAGACTTTTGTAAACGGAAACCTGGTTTATGACCAGGGGAAGTTTAATGAACAGGCCAAAGGCCAGCGCCTTTTATTTGAACGGGATGAGTTTTAGTTTGAATAGTATAACATTGTTATTCAGTTAATGGCATTAAAAGGGCTGGGGAGACAGAACGGCGGGCCGGGAGTATGGCCTGTGAGTGGAAGCTTCGTTCTGTCTTGATTTTTTGGTTACTTTTTGATCAAGCAAAAAGTAACATGCCTCCGCGGCATAGAGCGGATAGTGTTAAGAATATAGATTCCAATGTTAATTAACATAAGCTGTATAAAATTCAATCATACATATTTCTCTTCCATACCTCCATACTATGCTCAAACTAAACAGGATCCACCATATCGCGATTATCTGTAAAGACTATGAACGGTCAAAGTCTTTTTACACCCGGGTTTTAGGTTTTACAGTTCTCAGGGAAACCTACCGAAAGGAAAGACAATTCTATAAATTAGACCTGGCTTTAAACGGGGAATACATCCTTGAATTGTTCTCTTTTCCTGATCCGCCCCAAAGACCATCACAACCCGAAGCAACAGGCTTAAGACACCTGGCATTTGAAGTGGATGATCTTGAACTAAGCATTCAACTCTTAAAAGATAATAATGTAATTGCCGAACCCATCCGCGTGGATGAACTAACTAATAAACGCTTTACTTTTATTTTTGACCCGGATAATTTACCATTGGAGCTTTACGAAAAATAAGGATATAGCTTAAAGAGATGGTGGTATTACTTTTTATTTATTGATATGTGTATATATTTGATGATAATCAAATTAGGGGTAACTAAATAGTTATCTTATGAATAATTTGTATTCTATATTACTTAAATTAAACTATAGTTGAGATGTATGAGTAAATCAATTGATATAAAATTTATAGAGAAGGAATATGATACTCTATTTCCTAAATGTGAATCCTTATGTAAGGAAATAGTAAAACAATTGGAACATCTTATTGAAAAGGAGAATATTCAATTAGCTGTACCATTGCAATATCGCACAAAAACTTTTGCATCAATTTCTGAGAAACTGCAACAAAAAAGATTTAATATAAAGAAATCATTATTAGAGCTACAGGATCTTTCAGGAATAAGAATAATAACTTTATTTAAACGAGACTCAATCAAAGTTGCTGAATTGGTTAATTCTTTTTTTAAAATTGTTAACCAATACAATACAGAAGAAAGGTTAGATGAAAATGAATTCGGATATTCATCAATACATATAGTTTGCCAAGTTAAAAAAAAATGGTTACATCTGCCTTCATTTTCACAATTTGAAAACTTAAAGTTAGAAATACAAATAAGAACATTGTCACAACACTCATGGGCTGCAGCCTCAAATTTTTTCCAGTATAAGAAGGAAGATAATGTTCCTAAACCACTAAAACGATCTATTAGTAGAATTTCTGCTCTTTTAGAAACTGTTGACCTAGAATTTGAGAGGCTTTTAATTGATAGGGCAAATTATAGAGCAGAGGCTAAAGAGCAAGTAAATGATAAAAGCAAAAATTTGCTCCTGAATGTTGATTTACTGGAGGAGATTTTAGAAAGTAAATTACCGGCTAAATTTAAATCAACTGAAGATGATTGCTCAATACTTATAGATAATTTGATTGTTCTAGGTTACACTACTGTTGAAAATTTAAATACATTAATTGAAAAACAATTGTTAGCAGTACTAGAAGAGAATGATAGGATTTGCAGGGGACTTTTAAAAGTTTATCAAGAAGATGAGGATGTAAATTTATTCGAGAATTATGGAGTAGGAATTAATAGAATTAAAGAATTACAGAATGGAGTATTTTTTACCTATATGGGTCTTGTAAGAAATATGCTAACTATAGATCTTGGTCGAGACTGGAATGAAATTTATAAAGTAAAGAAAAAATATTAGCTAAAATCCTTCTCTCCTGGCAAATTCAGGGTTAAGATTCCTTTGCTGGCGCACGTGTGCCACGTGTGTCGGCTTGTGCCTGCCCTAAATCAACCTGACAGTACATAAAAAGCTTACCCTGTACTATATAAATAGTCAGTTGGAAACACCTGACCTGATAGAAAATGCTAAAATATTTTTGTTTTGCAACCAACTATTTTTTATTTTTAACCGTTCATTCTTTGTTCCACTAAAACTATTCATTATGCAAACACAAACCGACCCAAATCCTAACGGAAACAGTAATTCCTATGTAGATACCGATACCTACTTAGCCGCCTGCGAAACCGCTTTAATCAATTCCGCAGACAGCGAAATTGCCCCCCTGCTGGAAGCAAAAAGTTATACCCCCGCTCTCTTAGCCGCCAAACAGGCCGAGCTAAGCGCTATCAAAGAACTCGTTGTAACACAAAAGAAAGAATACGGAGAACAATACGACGCGACCAAAGCCTATACAGATTCCGTTAACCTACTGCACCCGGACTATATGGATCACCTCAGCCTGGCCCGTGTGGTATTAAAAAACAATACCGCCGCCAAAACCGCCCTGGGTTTAAAGGGAGACCGGACACAAAGTGAAAGCGGCTATTGCAGCCAGGCCCTGCTGTTTTATAAAAACGCGATAAGCAATACAGAATATCAATCAGCCTTAGCCAAAGTAGGCGTTAGCGAAGCAGATTTGCAGGCAGGCAAGGCAGGC
>JBASZP010000355.1:0-1999 GCA_049660965.1 Daejeonella sp.
ACTTCAAGGTGCTTTAGGCAGTTTAATGGGCTTGACAACTCTGATTGCACCACCGTTAATGACAAGCAGTTTTTCTTACTTTACGGGAAAACAATCCGAGATTTATTTTCCAGGAATTCCTTTTTTAATTGCTTCAATATTGACATTAATTAGTTTAATTTTGTTTCTTAAAAGTTTTAAAAAATCAAATAGACTGATAAAATCGGTGGACAAGTAATGACCATATAGACAGAAACCAACGAACCGCTAACAGCACCTAAAAAAAATGGCGGGCGAAGTGCGAATATAAACAGTTGTGCAACTAATAAACATTGTGCGTTTAGACAGTTTAGTGTTCCAAAGCCGCCACTTCTTTTAGCCGCAACCCGTTAGCGGTCATTGCAAAGCGACACCTTAAAAAGTTCGGCAGACAAAAAATAGTTATGATAAAACAAATCGCAAAAATTTTATTTCTCATTGTCATTTTGACGAGCAGTTTGATTTCAAATGCCTGTACAATTTTCATGGCGAATGACGGGAAAAGCATTTGGATTGGAAATAATGAGGATGAGGCATACTCTACAAAATATAGAATGTGGTATTACCCAGCAGAAAAAAATAATTACGGCTATACAATTTGGACAGAGTTGACAATTGGCAAACTTTTTTACGGCTTGATGTATAAAAATCCTCAAGGAGGACTTAATGAATATGGTCTGTTTATGGACTATACAGCAATTGACGAAGTTCCTATAACCAAAGACCCAACTAAAAAAGACAGAAAAAAGGAGTTGGTTCACGACCTATTAAAAAGTTGTAAAACCGTTAATGAAGCTTTGCAGTACATAAGCAAATACAATTTAGTAAAACTTAAAGAAGCTCAATTATTTATTGCAGACGCAAGTGGCGATTATGCTACTGTTCACGGCGGATACATCATTCGTAAAACAGACAACAACTTTGCTTTGACAAATTACTGCATCAACAACGGACACAAGGAAGCATGTTATAGAAGAGATGTAGCTACAGATTATTTGAATTCAACAAAAACGTTTCAGTTAGACGATATTAAAAGTATTCTTCAGAAATCTACTCAAAAGCCACCGCAGACTTTAATCACTAATTTTTCAATGGCTGTTGATTTGAAAAACAGCACAATTCATTTGTTTTATAAAAATGATTTCACAACCGAAAAAACTATAAACCTTAAAGAAGAATTAAAAGGCGGGAAACATCATAAAGATTTGGTTGACTATTTCCCAAAAGATGTTTCAAACTTGGTAGAAAAAAAATATGAAAGCGATGGCATCAATGAAGCTGTTGCGACATACAAAGAGTTGCGAAAATCCTCATCAGAGGAATATAATTTCAAAAACAATTCAGTAATAAATTTAGCTATTAAATGGATTGACAAGGAGAAAGTAAAAGAAGCAATTACACTTTTAGAAACCTTAAAGGAATTTGACCCAGGCAAAACAGAAATTTATACATGGTTAGGTGTTGCTTATCGCAAGGACAACAATATCATTGAAAGTTCTACGAATTTCTCAAAGGCATTAGAACAGAACCCAAACGATTATTTGGCAACGCTTTGGGGCAAACAAAACAATCAAAAAGTAACTTTTAAGTTAAATGATTTTGAGGGTGCGGAGCAAGTTTCATTAATGGGAGAATTTACCCAATGGAAAAAGAACGCAATAAAAATGACCAAAGAAAATGGTGTTTGGATTTGTGAAGCAGTGCTGCCAAAAGGAGAAAATATTTACAAATTCAGGGTAAACAATGAAAACCTAACCGACAAAATAAATTTGATGTACGTTGGGACAGGACCAGACATGTACTCAAAGATTTACGTTTGGTGAGAAGCAACGAACCGCTAACATGGGGTTTTGTGCAAGTGTGGCTTGACGTTGTAAGCATCAGCAGCAGTTCATTATTGGGCTTTTGTTCCGGGCTAGACGTTCAATGAATGCCACACCTGCACAAAGCCCCGAAACGTTGTGTGCCACTTTACTGCGAC
>JBASZP010000356.1:0-3399 GCA_049660965.1 Daejeonella sp.
ACACTTACCTTGACAAGAGGAGATGATGCTCTTAAAAAATTGAAATGGCCAATTACTTTACGACGAAACTCATTAAGATCTGCAAGAGCTTCGGCAATTCGTTGGCTGCCAATAGGCCCTCTTAAAAATGATGAAATCTTTCCACATGAAAGATTGTATATGCCTAGATTATCAGCTTTCTCATTCCCTATTCGCTCAATTAAAAAATCAAGCTCAGATTTAACGAGCATAGCACTCTTGCTTACAAAGGAAGTTGTCGCTAGGCTAAGGATGATGTCTTGCATGAATGGTGTTAGCTTATGGTTGTTCGATGGCTTCCCTAGGCTCTTGTGAATCAAACACTTTGGCAATCCTTCAATCTCTTTTCGATAGATGAGTTTACGAAATGATTCAATTGATGTGAGATGTAACTCAGTCAAATGTATATAAGGCTTAAGTTTAGCGTACAACACATTGAGTTTTATAGGGTTTTTGTAGTGATCAAAAGCGAACTGGAGAAATTTAGCGGTGCGGCAAAGTCGTTCAATTTTGTCTAGTGAAAACTGATCGAACTTGGCAAAAACATCAGCATACAAATCCATTTGATAGCCTTCCTTGAATAAATTTTCAAACTCGTAATTGACGATAAGTTCAAAAGTGATGGCCACCACTTCCTCATTCTTACCAGTCAATACATCGTATACAATCCTAAAATCCTCTTCGTAATAATTCTTGATCAATGGTGGCAGTAACTCTATTTTTTGATAGAAGGAGTTGTTTCCAAAAATAAATGAATCCTTTTTTAAATTGAACGTTTCGGGTGAACGGAGCAAAGCTTGAAGCTTTGAGACGACTAATAGATATCCATGCTCGTCAATCTTGAAGGCGGTCTCTAAGACTTTCCTTTCAAATGCTGTAATAACTGAGCCCATAGCATTAAGCAAGTATACACCCGCGAACCTCTCCTATTCTTGAATACCAATTCAATTCTCTATAAAACTCCTTCAATCCCCTAGACACTAACTCAAATTCAGGGTCCAGTTCTTGGAGTTTTAAATATGCGGGTTCCAGCAATGCTTTTTCCTTTCTAATTATACGGAGCACCAATAGCACAGAGAGTCGCCTCGCTTTCAAATTGATTAAATGCTGATCATCAAAGGAGTCAATGAATTCACATTTGTAGGGTTCATAGAATTTGAAAGCCTGCTCTAATTTTAAAGAAAAATTATCGACATACCCTTTCCATTTCTTTTCTCGAAATAAAGACCAATCCACAAACCTTTCCTCTGAATAATTCGGAATTTTTTCTTCCACCACAGACCCTTTCGCGATATAGTTCAATCCTAGAAACTCCTTTATGTCTTCAGGTATTTCTGTGACAGAAACAAATCCGTCCTTATGAATACTCAAGCTTGTCAGTTGCGCTTCGTACTTAGTTTTTTCAAGAAGTACATCCAGTAGTGAAAGAGAAATGGCAAGGATATGCTTACCTTTACGTTTCAAGTTTTTGTTAATGATTTTTTCGACAATCTTCATTATTGTATTGTTTAAAAAATTGAAGAATTAAGTTTAAAAAAATGTTATTCAGCTTATTAAAATTAGGGTGGAGAATTACAAACGATGTCGATCAGATGGCTCGTTTTAAAGGCTGTTGAAAATTGAAAGTTAGTGTTTAGCAATTCGATACTGAGCGATGTAGCCTCTGGATAGCTAAGATTGTAACGCTTGTCAAAGACTACTATTGGATAACCTCCTACGTGATCCACCACATAGTGATCCAATATTTGAAGGAAGAGTAAATTTGATGAAATTATTTGGCACACAAATTCCATTTGATGGATTATGAGTTACTTAATTCACTACCCCCTAGGTAAAACTGAAAATAGAATTGATTGACATCCATTCATAACTAATATTCAAGTTTACACTGTTTACGCCCCGAGCTTACTCAAATGACGCCTCATTTTTTGATCATATTGCGTACGCAACGCAGGTATGCATGATCACATCTGACTCAGAAGTCAGATATTAATAGCAAAAAAGACTTGATTAGTTAGTTAAGGATAGGCGAATATAAATAAAAAGATTATCAAAACAATATCACGGAGCATAAATCATTATAAAATAATGATCAGAAAAAAAATTGGGTTAAATTCTATATTTGATTAATTAAATTGGAACTATGATCAGAAGCAGACTGAAGAAAGCTAGAAAGATTCGTGGATGGTCTCAAAGAATGCTTGCAGAAAAGTCTGGGATTGCTCAGCCATTAATTGCGAAATATGAACTTGGCCACCAGCCCTCTCCTCGAAATTTAAGCAGGCTTAGTACTGCTCTTGGCGTAGAAATGGAGTATTTCTATGGACCTTTACAAAACTCAATATTTGACGACCAAGAGTTTGATCAATTAATAAATATGGCTAAGGATTTGTCTTTATCTAACAAAATAATGTTAAGGACTGTGTTAAGACAAGCTCTATACTTTCAAGTGTCAGAAGAAAATAAGCAAATTGGAACTTAGTATTTCTCCGTATATCAGTAATAATTGGGTATATCTAATAGGTAAAGGTTTAACATTACCTTATATCATCTAAATCATAATTTCGGGAAGGTCATTCACCAATTATCTTTTGAAAAGGGTGATTGCCCAGCAATTTGTAGGCACTAAAGGTGACTTAGAGCAAACATACATTTCAAGATTAGAGCGAGGAATTTCAGAGCCATCAATCAATACGATATTCAAGCTTTCTGAAGATTTTCGACTTACCCCTGGGGGCAACTTATTTGATAAAGTACAAGTGATCTATATAAGCCCTAGGAAGCGATTCATTCCCGCAAGCTAATTCTTCCATTTAGAATGCCTTTAGAGTTTTTGGATAATTCCAATTATTCTTTTGAGAATTTACTGATTAAATATTTATATAAAATTAAATGTACATTTATAATATTTAGTAAACTGAATATTACCAAACACACTTCTCTCAACATGTAGTTTTTTATGGGTGCCGTTCTGATAATTGATAAATCTTTAGCCAAGCAGACACCCAAAGCATCCCAGGTGCTGCTTGATTATCGGTATTGGCTCGAAAGAAAATATGGGACAACCGGGACTTATCTCGGTAATGCAAAATCCTTCCTGCGAAGCTATTCACAAGGAGGCAACGTGCAGTCCCAACTATCCGATTACATGGAGCAGCGGGGAACTGTCCTCAGATCTGTGTTGAGGAGATTTCTTAATTTTTTAACCAATCGGGGAATTACGGTACTGATAAATGACCTGAACGAGCCAAAGTTACCTGTCTCAAACCTCTATGTAAAACTGTTCTTAGTTTCAATTCAGGACCGGCTTCGATCCAAGGGAAGCAATTCCATTTATGCCACGGTTCTTAATGGCTATTTCGAAAGTATTAAGGACGATAT
>JBASZP010000357.1:0-1915 GCA_049660965.1 Daejeonella sp.
GTGTATAGGTGCCGGGGTTCAGATCTATAAAATATTTTCCTTCATTGTTGGCGGTGGTGCCGCGGGTAGTGCCTTTAACGGTAATAGAAGCAAAAGGCAGTGGTTTTCCTTTGGTATCTGTAACAACACCGCTAATTCGGTTGGCAAATAAAAACGTTGAGGTAAAAAAACAGGCAATAACTAGCAAATACTTCATAAGCATGGTTGTAAAACGAAAATAGCAGCAAAAGGTTACTCATTTCTTTTTGCCGGCTACTATTTTCTAAAATTTAACAGGTATTATTAGCGGTACAATTCTTATTCGATCAGCATTTTTTATTTCCAGCGGCAGTGCCGGTGGCAACAGCCGTTGCTCGTTGCAAACCCCGACAGAGAATTGTGCCGGGCTTTCGGGGCACACTTTTGCGGCAGAATAGTATTGAGCAACAAATGTTGAATTTTAAAGCAGGAAACTATCTGTGTGGCAGGGATTAAAGGATTATCTTTTCCACGTACTATCTGAACTTGAAAAAGTTTCAGGAAACCCATATAGATTTCGCCAATAGAACTTGAATGATTTTAAATCAGAATCAGGTTCGTAATTTCCTCTTTGTTTTATTTTGAGATTAAGTTGATCAATAGAAGACGGAAATTTTTGGGTTACCGACTTGTATTTATAAATACTTTTAATGATTGAATTTCTGTTCTGTGCGTTTCTATATTGCAGATATCGATATGTGATGAAGCCCGTAGTAATTGCTACCCAGCATAAAATTAATGCGGCAACGTTATTTTTCCAGGCCATCTCTTTTTTTAAAATCCCTGTAATAATTTTTGCAATTAAAATGATACTTATGATAATAACAAGCGGCAAAGCAAAATTGTATACGTATGGATTAATTGTAAGGCATAGCCCTACAAGAACAGCGATAAGTACTTTTAATATTATTTGTTTTGCTTTCATAATATACTAAGGTCTCCCCGGGGGCTGGCAAAGCCGCCCCCTTTGACTACTTCACAAGCTGAAAATCATCTTTAAGGCACCATTAATTCTATCAGTTAATATCTCAATCAATTCGTCGTTCATAAATTCATAATCATCTGGTATGTTTAACACTTCAATTTGTGGTATTTTTAAATGTCTGTATAACCCCCAAATCTTTGCCCTTTGTCCTACTTCCATTGTAAAAACAAGGTCAGCCCATTTCAAATCATTCTCAGAAATTTTTCGTTCACTTTTGGGGCTAAGACCAGCAGAACGAATATTAAATCAATTATCGTTTTTAAATAAATACTCTGCTGTTCTACTTCTTTTTTTGTTACGTCCACAAACCACTAATACGTTTGGCCTATGAGTCATGTATATATTTATTACATTTTAATTTTGAACGTCTACCCGGGGTCTGGCGAAGCCGACCCCGGGTTTAGCATTACCAAATATCTTCAATTCTTGTAAGATGCTCACAAACTGGTTTCAAACCTTCATAAAATCCTGCACTAGAATGCGGGTAACTGATTGCGTCTTTTGCCAGGTCCCATTTCCCACTTATTGGGTTGTTATGAATATAATTTATTTTCTGCCATATAAAATCGGTACTGGTGCATTGCTTTGCATCAAAGCTGTCTTCAAAAACTTTATGTAATTGCCCTTTTTTTCGTTCACGTTCTTTTACACTGGCTGCTAACCGGTCTAATAAATTGGTAGCGTTATTTTTTTGTAGTTGTTTTAATATGTCTTGCGCCATAAATCGTTTGGCGTTTGACACTATTACATTTAAAGATTGCGGCATTATTGAGAAGTGTAACAGGCAGTGAAGATGATTGGGCATAATAACATAGGATGCAATTTTTATTTCTTTCTGCTGCAGATAGGAAAACCATTTGTACACGCTATTATAAGTATTGCTTATTTCAAACAATGGTATCCATTGAAAGC
>JBASZP010000358.1:0-4652 GCA_049660965.1 Daejeonella sp.
GGGCACTACTAATGTGGTAAATATTTGCTTAGAAAATAGGGTTCAAAAACTGGTTCATGTAAGTTCTGTAGCAGCGGTTGGTGATGGAAAACCAGGTAAACTTATAACTGAAGAAGAGCATTTAGAACTTAATTCCAATCATGGCGGTTATTTTGTTTCTAAATATGAAAGTGAAATGGAAGTTTTCCGTGCAGTAGCCGAGGGTTTAAACGCGGTTGTAGTAAATCCTTCCATTATTATTGGGAAAAATGCGGGTATAGAGGGCAGCGGACAAATTTTTGAAACTATTAGAAAAGGTATGAAATATTATACCGGCGGTAGTAATGGTTTTGTAGATGTGGAAGATGTGGCCAAGTGCATGATCAACTTAATGGAAAGCAATATTACCGGAGAACGCTTTTTAATCAATGCGGAAACCTGGAGTTTTTACAACCTCTTTTCTGAAATTGCTATACAACTGAAGTTAAAACCTCCCACCATTGCATTAAAACCATGGATGCTTAAACTGGCTTTTTATTTATCTAAAGTTGCAGCCGTTTTTACAGGAAAAAACTTTGGTTTAACTAAAGATACTATTCGCAGCGCATTTAAAAAGCAGGATTATGATAATACTAAAATAAAAACAGCGATTCATATTGAATTTAAGCCTATTAAGCAAACGATTGATGAAGTATGCAATATGATAAAAGCTAAAAACCAATAAAACTAATACATTACACATTAATACATTTTCAAATTAGCACATTCTCAAATTGACTCATTAATCATTGAAAAAGTTTTACATTATTGATTTCGACAGCACCTTTACACAGATAGAAGCGCTTGATGAACTTGCCCGCATATCATTAAAGAAACATCCTGACCGGGAACTGATCTACAAAAAAATAGAGAGCCTGACCCATTTGGCGATGGAAGGCAAAATGTCTTTCCGTGAGAGTTTAAGCGGTCGTGTTCAACTATTGGAAGCAAACCGAAATCATCTTAAACAATTAATCACCCGCTTAAAAAAGAAAGTTTCAGGCTCTTTTATACGTAATAAAGCTTTTTTTAAAAGTCATTCAGAAGAAATTTTAATCGTTTCGGGGGGATTTAAAGAATTCATTATTCCGGTTGTACTACCCTATCATATTCAAAAAGAAAATATTTATGCCAATACCTTTTTATTTGATAAGGATGATAAAATTATTGGTTATGATGATGCCAATCCGCTATCCAAAGAAGGCGGAAAAGTCACTTTGCTGAAGCAACTGAATTTACCCGGAGAAATTTATGGTATTGGCGATGGTCATTCTGATTTTCAGTTGAAAGAGTTTGGAATGATTAAACGGTTTTATGCATTTACAGAAAATATTGAACGTAAAACCGTAGCCGAAAAAGCTGATCATATAACTCCAAGTTTTGATGAATTTTTATATGTGAATAATCTGCCACAAGCCATATCTTATCCTAAAAACAGGATTTTATGCTTAGTAATAGGTGATGTTCCGGAATTGAGCATTCAAATTTTAAAAAAAGATGGATTTTCTGTCCGCCACAAAACAAGTTTTGAAGAAAAATATGTAGCAGATGTGGGTATACTGCTTTTAGCAGATAATGAACGTTTAGATGACCAAAAACTGGAGCGGGCTGTTAAGTTAAAAACCATTGGATACCTGGGTAACAGCAAGCAAAGATTATCGCACCAGCTTTGTAATCAAATGGGAATTGTTTTGTTTGATGATCCAAAAAATAATCCACGCAATGCTGAGTTTATTGCCAAACGACTCATCCAGTTCATTAATAAAGGACATACTTATTTAAGCGCCAATTTCCCTGGTTTACAGCTTCCAAAAATTGACGGTTCACATCGGTTAATTCACATTCATAAAAATGTGCCGGGTATTATGGCACAAATCAATCAAATCTTCGCAAAACATCATATTAATATTGTGGGGCAATTTTTAATGACCAACTCCCAAATTGGATATGCCATTACAGACATCAATGCAGAATATGATCAGCAGGTATTAAAAGACCTGAAACAAATTGATCATACCATTAAGTTTCGAATTCTTTATTAAAAGCAATGAGAGAAATACTGTTTGTATTTATTGGAGGAGGATTAGGGAGTGCAGCCCGTTTTATGGTTGCTAAATTTTATCAAAGATGGAACCCGGTTTTTCCTTTTGCTACACTTACCGTCAATTTTCTGAGTTGCTTCATATTCGGTGCATTTATTATGCTTGGCGCTAATAGACTGAATATAACTAATACACCTAAATTAATATTACTAACCGGCTTTTGTGGCGGTTTTAGTACTTACTCTGCATTTACATTTGAAACAGCAGAACTTTTTAAAAATGCTGGAACCGGGTTAGCCATTAGCAATATTATTTTAAATTTTGCACTAAGTATGGGAGGCTTATATTTAGGAATAATGCTGGTAAAGATGATTGGCTGATTTTTGACACAAATAGTGAATGAGTCTTGATCAAAGTAAAAGGGACTCATATTCAATGAACAGGTTAGTGAATCTAACAAACAGGTACCTGTAATATAGGGATACTGTTATTCCTGATTTATTAAAATTACTTACAAAGATTAATAACTTAGCCTTATGGATATTAGCCCGGAAATAAAAGACCGACTCGAAAAACTACAGGAAAAATACGAAGCAATGGGCCAGGATATGGCATCCTACCTGGATGGGCTGCTTTACGCGGATTTCCTAACCTATTGGGATTATATTCATTTAGATACTTTACTAAGCTTACAAAACCCAAAAACACCGTTTCCTGATGAAGAGATATTTATCATGTATCATCAAATTACAGAACTGTACTTTAAACTGGCTTTACATGAATGCAAACAGATCACTGATCATCCTAATTTAACTGTTGATTTTTTTACTGCGAGGCTTAAACGCATCAACTCCTACTTCCAGGCCTTAACAAATTCCTTCGAAATAATGGTTGAGGGGATGGAAAAAGAACAGTTTCTGAAATTCAGAATGTCCTTACTCCCTGCCAGCGGTTTTCAATCCGGTCAATATCGTATGATAGAAATTTATGCCACAGATTTTTTACAATTAGTAGCAAAAGATAAAAGAGAAGAATTAAACCATTCATCCATTGAGCAGCAATTTGAATTTTTATACTGGAAATTTGGCGCCACAGAACTGGCATCCGGAAAACAAACCTTAACACTTAAACAATTCGAAGAAAAATACGGGACGCAATTTATTACCCTCGCTAATCGTTTACAAACTACAAACTTTAGCGCTTTACTAAGAAAATTAAAAACAGAAAACAGGGATATTATTATCCTGGAACAGGAATTACGCAAATTGGATACACAAGTAAATGTAAATTGGCCCTTGGCACATTATAAATCGGCAGTAAAATATTTAAACCGCGAGCCCGAAGAAATTAAAGCAACAGGAGGCACAAACTGGCAGAAATACCTGCCTCCGCGTTTTCAAAAAAGAATTTTTTACCCCGAACTCTGGAGCATGGAAGAGGTAGATAATTGGGGTAAAAACTGGGTGCAGAGTGTATTGAATACACCTTAACAGGGAAAAATTTATCCGGTATAATCGTATCTTTTGTGTAATTTTGTTCTGTTAAACCTGCAAATACAGTGATAGATACTTTAGAAATCAAAATAAACAAAACTTCTGCTTCCCGCTTAAAAGAAACAGATTTTAGTAATCTCCCGTTTGGGCGCACCTTTTCTGATCACATGTTTGTGGCCGATTTTGAAGATGGTGAATGGAAAAACCTGGAAATTAAACCTTATGGCGATTTAGCCATTAGTCCGGCTACCTCTGCTTTACATTATGGACAGGCAATTTTTGAAGGTATTAAAGCTTTTAAACAACCTAATGGTAAAATTGCCTTATTCCGCCCTCTAAAAAATTGTGAGCGATTTAATATTTCGGCCGATAGGATGTGTATGCCTATAGTTCCGGAAGAACTATTTATGCAGGCTATGCACCAGCTTATTGATTTAGACCGTAACTGGACTCCATCAAATGAAGGGCAATCCTTATATATTCGCCCCTTTATGTATGCTACCGATCCTGTTTTAGGAGTTCATGCATCAGATACCTATAAATTTGTAATTATAACCGGCCCGGTTGGCGTTTATTATTCTAAAAATTTAAGGGTAAAAATCGAAACTCATTATGCCCGTGCAGTTGAAGGAGGAGTAGGTTATGCTAAAACCGCAGGTAATTATGGAAGTTCATTATATCCTACAAAACATGCCCAAAAAGAAGGATTTGATCAGTTGATCTGGACAGATGCAAAAGAGCATGCGTATATAGAAGAATCAGGAACTACTAATGTAATGTTTGTAATAAATGATACTTTGATCACACCTTCCACACGTGATACAATCCTTGATGGGGTAACCAGACATACTATTATTGATATGGCTGAATCCTGGGGTATGAAAGTAGAAGAACGCCGGGTTACTGTTAATGAAGTAATACAAGCGGCCAAAAATGGAACTTTGCAGGAAGCTTTTGGTGCAGGAACAGCTGCTACTATAGCCCAAATTGCAGAAATTGGCTACGAAGGAGAAATTTATTCTCTGCCTGATATACCTTCGAGAGTTTTTTCTAATAAAGCGATAAAAGCTTTAAATGCAATTCGGTATGGATTAATACC
>JBASZP010000359.1:0-5968 GCA_049660965.1 Daejeonella sp.
CTAATTCATTTTAAAGCCTTACCTTCGTAACCAAATAAATTGCTGATAATTTAACGGCAATACTAAAATCAATACATGTCATTCGAAAATTTAAACTTAATTGAGCCCATCCTAAAGGCTCTAAAAACTGAAGGATACACCACCCCTACTCCAATACAAGAACAATCTATACCTATTATATTAAACCGGAAAGACCTGTTAGGCTGCGCACAAACAGGTACCGGAAAAACCGCTGCTTTTGCAATTCCGATTTTGCAGATACTGAGTGAAAATAAAATATACAATAAAGAGCCGAGGGCAATAAAAACGCTGATATTAACACCAACCAGGGAATTGGCCATTCAAATTGGTGAAAGTTTTGCCGCATACGGAAAACATACGGGAATGAAACATACCGTCATATTCGGTGGGGTTTCACAAGGATCGCAAGTTTCTGCTTTACGTTCCGGCATTGATATTTTAATTGCCACTCCGGGGAGGTTATTAGATTTAATCACTCAAAAATTTGTCCATCTTCATTATCTCAAAATATTTGTTTTAGATGAAGCAGATCGTATGCTGGATATGGGTTTTATTACAGATGTTAAAAAGATCATCACTAAAATTCCGCAAAAACGACAAACTCTGTTCTTTTCAGCTACCATGCCTCCTGAAATTCAAAAACTGGCCAATACTATTTTAGTTGATCCTGAGAAAGTTGAAGTTACACCTGTTTCTTCTACTGCCGATACGATTGAACAGGCTATTTATTTTGTAGAAAAGGGAGATAAGAAAAAATTACTGATTCATTTATTAAGTGATAAAGCCATTAAATCTGCTTTGATATTTACGCGTACAAAACATGGGGCTGATAAAATCACCAAAGACTTGGTCAAAGCCGGAATAAAAACGGAGGCAATACACGGAAACAAATCGCAAAATGCCCGGCAAAAAGCATTAAGTAATTTTAAAAACGGGCAAATAAAAGCTTTAATTGCTACTGATATTGCAGCCCGCGGAATTGATATTGATGAACTTTCGCATGTTATTAATTACGAATTACCCAATGTACCCGAAACCTATGTTCACCGCATTGGCCGTACCGGACGTGCAGGAGCCAGTGGGATAGCCTTGTCATTTTGTGATGAAGAGGAAATGGAGTATTTAAAGGATATACAGAAATTAATTTCTAAATCTATTCCGGTTGTTAAAGAGCAGCCTTACCACATGAATGGAGCGGAGTTCAAATTATCACAACCCGTACAAAAGAAGAAAGGTTCTGCAAAAAAACCAAGTCATACATCAGCAGGATCAGGAATGGGAGGTGGGAAAAAGAGATTTGGCAATAGAAGGCCTTCGAACAAATAAAAAAAGTAATTAGGGTATTCAATGAACGTTACTGTATAGTGCTAATGAGTTCTTTTATGATCACAATTACTATTTAAAATGTATTCCTTGTAAATTATAATTGACAGACAGAATGTCCATTATTAACATCTCTTTTTGTTTACACATTGTCTAATTGTTTTTGTTTTCTCTTATAATATTACTCTATAAGCTTTAAATCAGGGCTAAGGGTCTATACAATAACACATTGCAATAATATTGGTACAATAAATGTTGTAAAGCTAAAACTTCACTCTTTTAACCCTTTAATATTATGAAAATCGCATATATCTCTACTTACCCGCCACGAGAATGTGGAATTGCAACTTTCAACCATAATCTTATTAAAGCAATAAATACAGGTACAACAGATAGCTCTAAGAGCAGTTTTGTATTAGCTATGACAGAAGGTAACGATGTACAAAAAGCTGAATATCCCGAAGAGGTTAAGTTTTTAATCAGACAGGATTACAAAGAAGATTATATTAAAGCTGCAAATTTTATTAATGTAAGTCAGGCAGATGTTTGCATACTGGAGCATGAATTCGGAATTTTTGGAGGTGAAAGTGGCGTTTACATTTTACCTCTGCTTAACCAATTAAAAAAACCGCTCATTACTATTTTACATACAGTATTACGCGAGCCCTCATTTATACAACAAATTATTATTAAAGAAATTGCCAGTCAATCTGCCAAAATCATAGTCATGAGCAAACGGGCAATAGGTTTTTTAACAGGTATTTATAATATTCCGTTAAATAAAATACAATATATTGAACATGGTGTACCAGATTTGGAAGAAACAGATTTAAACCCGGTAAAGGCTTTAGGTCCGTTTAACAACAAACAGGTATTATTTACTTTTGGCTTAATTAGTAAAAATAAAGGATTAGAAACGGTAATTCGTGCCTTACCAAAAATTGTAGCTGATCATCCTGATGTGGTTTATGTAGTTTTAGGAAATACTCATCCCGGGGTTAGACGTAATTCAGGAGAAGAATACCGTGATAGTTTAAAAAAATTAGCTGTGGAACTTAATGTTGAAAAGCATCTGATTTTTATAAATAAGTTTGTATCAGAGAATGAATTATTTGATTATCTGACTGCTTGTGATATTTATATTACTCCTTATTTAAATGAAGCACAAATAACCAGCGGGACATTATCTTATGCTGTCGGTTCAGGAGCAGCAGTAATTTCAACTCCTTATTGGCATGCTCAGGAATTATTGGCTGATAATCGTGGAAGATTATTTGATTTTAAAGATGCTGAAGCATTAGCTGATCATGTAAATGATCTGCTGGATAACCCCGGTAAACTTGCTGAATTGAAAAATAACGCCTATCAATACGGACTGAATTTAAGATGGCCTGTTATTGGAGATCAATATAATAAAGTTCTGTATACAGCTATTAACAAATCATTATATGTTGAACATAATGAACAAAAAATTATTGACCGTGAAAAGATCCCAACCTTTAGTTTAGAACATGCTAAACGCCTTACAGATGATACAGGAATTATACAACATGCTAAATATGGTATTCCGAATTTAAAGGAAGGCTATTGTTTAGATGATAATGCCCGGGCTTTAATTATGGTTTTAATGTCCAGCCAGCAAAATAAAAATAAAACAGCTGTTGAATTATTGCCTGTTTACTTAAGCTATATTCAATACATGCAGAATGAGGATGGCAGTTTCCACAACTTCTTAAGCTTTAAACGCGAATATTTAGATGAAACAGGCTCCGACGATGCTTTTGGACGTACAATTTGGGCTCTGGGTTATATGATTAATTATGCTCCTAATAATTCTTACCGTGAATTTGCTACAGAATTACTTTTCAAATCAGTGCCCTATTTTAAAGAATTAACTCATTTAAGAGGAATAGCCAATACCATAATAGGTATTTCCCATTATTTAAAAATCCATTCTTCTGATGAGGGAATGTTGGCACATTTACAGGCATTAACAAAACCTTTAATAACTGCTTACGAAACACAATCTGGAGATAAATGGCATTGGTTTGAAGAAAAACTTACTTATGATAATGCCATTTTACCTTTAGCCTTATTACATTCTTACCAAATTACAGGTAATGAACAGGTAAAAAATATAGCCTTACAAACCATTGATTTTTTAGAGGAACATACACTTAGTAAAGGTTATTTAAGCCCTATAGGCAATGACGGCTGGTATTATCGTGGAGAGGAAATGGCAGTGTTTGATCAGCAAGCGATTGAAACCATGGCTATGGTTTTAATGTATTTTAAAGCTTATGAGGTAACACATAAAAATGGTTTTATTCATAAAATGTATTTAAGCTACCAATGGTTTTTAGGTAATAATGCTTTGCGTATTCCGCTATATGACCATGAAACTAAAGGCTGTTGTGATGGTTTACATCCTAATGGGATTAACCGTAATCAGGGAGCAGAGAGTACACTGGCCTATCTGATTTCACATTTAATTGTTTTAAAAGCAGGAGAATTAGAATATGAACAGCCTAAAACTGAGGTTAACTCTCAAATGAAAGTAAAGGTTGCTTAATACATGAAAATTGCTGTTTTGTCTCCAATTGCATGGCGAACCCCGCCCAGGCATTATGGCCCATGGGAGCAAATTGCATCAAATATCGCCGAAGGTTTAGTTACTGAAGGTTTAGATGTCACGCTTTTTGCAACTTCAGATTCCATTACTTCAGGAACATTAAATTCTGTAGTTGAAACTGGTTATGAAGAAAACCAAAATCAGGATGCTAAGGTGCTGGAATGTTTACACATTAGTAACCTCATGGAAAAAGCCGCTGAGTTTGATCTGATACATAATCATTTTGATTTTTTACCCCTTAGTTTCTCCAGGTTAATTAAAACTCCAATAGTAACTACCATTCATGGATTTTCATCAGAGAAAATAATTCCGGCTTATAAAAAATATAATTCTACTTCTGATTATGTTTCCATCAGTAATTCAGACCGAAGTGCTGAACTGAATTATATTGCTACAGTCTATAATGGTTTAAATACCAATGATTTTACATTTAATGAAAATCCTAGTGATTACCTGTTGTTTTTAGGTCGTATTCATCCTGATAAGGGAACTACAGAAGCTATTGAAATTGCAAAAAAGAGTAATAGGCGTTTGATAATTGCCGGTATTATTCAGGATGCGGATTATTTTAAAGAAAGAATTGAACCTTTTTTAGATGAACAAATCGTTTTTATTGGGCATGTTGGACCGGAAAAGCGAAATCAACTTTTAGGTAATGCATTTGCATTAATTCATCCTATTAATTTTAAGGAACCATTTGGATTAAGTGTCGCTGAAGCTATGTTATGCGGAACCCCGGTTATTGCATTTAATAAAGGCTCAATGCCTGAAATTATAAAGCATGAACAAACCGGTTTTTTAGTGAATAATATTGACGAAGCAGTAGAAGCCGTTCAAACTATCCCTGCTTTAAGCCGGTCTGATTGTTATAAGTGGGCTAAAAATAACTTCTCGAAAGAAAAAATGGTTAATGATTATATTGCTGTTTACCGCCAAATTCTAAACCGTTTATGATTTAGTCCTTAACTTATCCAATAAAGATTTTAAGTTTACTGTTGCAAAAGATGAGCAATAATCTGATAAACCGTAAGGAATAATCAATTCATCATTGTGAATAATTGACCCACAGGAATATACCACATTAGGTACGTATCCCTCACGCTCATCTTTATTGGGAACTAGCAGAGGCTCAGCTAAACGTCCAATTTCTATTAAAGGATCATGCAGATCCAAAAGACTTGCTCCGAGACAATACCTGCGCATAGGGCCAACACCATGGGTAATAATTAACCATCCGTACTCTGTTTCTATAGGTGAACCGCAATTACCAATTTGGTTATATTCCCAATGATACTTAGGTTCCTGCAATTTTATAGGATCATCCCAAATGTTTATCCTGTCAGAATACATAATGTAATTATTCCATCCATCAATACGAGACATCATAGCGTATTTTCCGTTAATTTTTCTAGGGAAAAGAGCTAAATTTTTGTTTTGAGCCCCGGAGCCGTATAAAGGGCCGATTTTAAATTCATAAAAATCTGTGGTTTGTAATAGCTTAGGCATAATTAAAGCGCCATCAAATGCAGTATAGGTAGCATAATAAGTAATAGTGCCATCATCTCTTACAAAACGTACAAACCGGGCGTCTTCAATTCCGCGGCGCTCAAATTCTGAAATGGGAAATAAAACGCGGTCTGATATATCCGTATCTTTTGAAAAACTAATTTCATAATAAGAGTCGGATAACCATAAAACTTTATCGTATTCTAATTTTCTAAGAACATCATCATTCAGGTTTTTGGAATCAATAATTACCTTTCTAAGATTTGAATATTCAAACTCGTCTCCCAGTTTTCCTTTTAACTCTTCTAAAACATGAACATCTATTTTATTCTCCAGGGCTTTCTCAAAGAACAACTTTTTTATATATGAAGCATTGCGTATAACTTCTGCTTCATCAATATAATTACCTGCCGGAATAACGGTTAATTCACATTTACTATTTAATAAGGCCCGCCTAAAAACTATAGATGAAATATGCCCCTCACC
>JBASZP010000360.1:0-4039 GCA_049660965.1 Daejeonella sp.
ACTATGGAGTGCAGCCGTAATAGAACAAAAAGCAGAGTATTTGCACAATAATCCTGTAGAAGCTGGCTTTGTAAACGAAACCTGGCATTGGAAATATTCCAGCGCTATTGATTATTCGGGAGGAAAAGGATTAATTGAAGTTGCTTATTTATGATTGTTGCTTTAAGGAAGCACACGCGGCACACGTGCGCTAGCCACGAGTTTTAGCAAAGAGTTTTGCACTATCATTTTTAAAATAAAAATGATTAGATTTAAAATCACTGAATTATTTATTAAGATGACAGAGCACTATGATATAAAATGGCTGACAGATCAGTTTGAGAGTGGTAACACGTTGGAATTTGTTTATTTCTGGGGACATACTAATAAAAGTAATGATGAAGCCGGGAAAATTTGTTTTAGCCAATGGTTTGAAAGCCCATTTGCAGTTGATCATATAACTTATAAAACTTCTGAACATTGGATGATGGCTCAAAAGGCTTTACTCTTTAATGATCAGGTAACTTTTGAAAAAATAATTATGTCAGAAAAACCGGGAGAAGCAAAAAAACTGGGCAGGAAAGTGTTAGGTTTTGACGAACAGGTATGGAACCACAAAAGATTTGAAATTGTAAAACTTGGAAACATTCATAAATTCAATCAAAATCCAAAGTTCACCGACTATTTATGTGCTACGGGTCATGCAATTTTAGTTGAAGCAAGTCCGGTTGATACCATTTGGGGAATTGGTTTAGCACAGGATAATGAAGACATTGATAATATTTACATTTGGCGGGGATTGAACTTATTGGGCTTTGTGTTAATGGAAGTAAGGAATTTTTTAAAGGCCTTTGGACACTTTGAACCCATTGAAAATTCTTTACAGAGTCCCTGGGCAAAATTTCCAAATATTAATATTCTGGATATATTTTGGAGAATGGGTGAAGGCGAAGAATATATGATGAAATTTTTTGACTATTATACTTCGCTGACTGAAAGAGAGCAAATAATCTACAGGCTAACAAATCCTGTACCTTATGACTGGACAACAAATATATATGAAGAATAGCAAGTAATATTTTCCTAATGGCTTAATCCATCTCTTTTAGAAAAACCAAGACTCTACTCTGCATCTTAACATTATAAAGTACATTTCTATACTAACTCTTTTTATTACTTTATTATCCGGCTATTGATCTGTTTTTACCTCTTCCCGGATAAAATTTACCCTTATAAAAACAACTAACAATTCCTCTTATTAACGTTTACAGATAAAAACATTTTCAACCTTCTTCTTTCTGTATACCTAAACCTATAACCTATTTAAAATTGCCAAACCTTCTTCCCATTCACCATATCCTGAAGATGCGTTAATATGCCCGGCATCACCAATATTTATGAGCTCGCTTCCCCAGGTATCGGCAAAATATTTTGCCCGGTGTAAGGATACCCAGGGGTCGTTGGAACTTGCAACTATTATGGTTTTGAAATTAATTTTTTTACGGTGCATTGGGGAAAACCCTTTTGTTTTAAAAGTGTATTGCGGCGCTTCGAGATCGCTGGGGGCAACGAGTAAAGCGCCTTTAATTTTTTTATTGTACCGCATGGCCCAGTGCGCAATTGTAGCGCAGCCTAAGCTGTGGCCAATTAAAACAACTGCTGACAGATCGTAAGCTGAAATTGTTTGGTCAATTGCTTCAATCCAATCTTTACAGTTTGGTTCGTCCCAATCTGTTTGATTAATTCTTATAAAGTGATCACCGGATCTTTCAAAGAATGTTTGCCAGTGGTCCGGTCCTGAATTACCCAGTCCGGGTACAATAAAATAACGGGTCATCATTATATATGTTGTTTTTTAATCATTTGAAATTAGCTTAAAGAAACGGATGATGAAGATCATTTTATTAAAAAAGTACATGTGTTTAATGATCATTCATTAAAAAGTATAAAAGGGTGAGATCATCAGGTAAACGATGACGCCAGTTACTGTTACGTATAGCCAGATAGGGAAAGCCCAGCGAACGAGTTTCCGGTGTTTTGCAACCTGCATTTGCAAGCCGCTGTTGAAACTAAACAGAACGAGGGGTAGAACAATAGCGGCGAGTACAATGTGGGTAATTAAAATAAAATAGTAAATAGTCCGGATGATCCCAATACCGCCATAAGTTGTTATAATACCTGTTGCATGGAATATGATGTAAGAAACGAGGAAAAGTGAGGAGAGAATGAAGGTAAGGATATTCAGCTTTTTATGTGCGGAAATATTTCTGCGCTTAATACAGTAAAGGGAGGCTAATAACAGGATAGTACAGGTGCCGTTGATAATTGCATTGAGCTTGGGCAGGAAAAATATCCAGGCAGGAATTACATTTTTATCCGGAAATAGGTTTAATACTTTGCTTTGCAAAAGTACAACTACGGCAAAAACAAAAACTGAAAGGCCAATTATAAGTCTGAAAATAAGTTTATCGTTCATGTTATTTATGAAATCAAAAATTGCAAAATTTTAATTGATATTAGAAGCTAATGTTAACATATTATTAATTGGGCTTTATTGAGTTTAGCTTAATTAAAATTGTAATCAGTAGTTTTAATACTATCCGCTCTATGCCGCGGGGGCATGTCACATTATTCACTTTTATTTTGTTTTTTATTGGTGTTCATGATTGCTTTGCAATTTTCCTTGATAAAAAAGTAACCAATGCCGAAGACCACGAAGGCCTTAAAAAAACAAACAAAACTGAGTACAATCAAGACAGAACGAAGCTTCCACCCACAGGCCATACTCCCGGCCCGCCGTTCTGTCTTCCCAACCCTTTTCCTTCCATTAACTTAATTACACAATAAGCTAAATGTGAGTGTTATTTTTTATTACGGAGTTCTTCGGTAATTAAAACCTTAATTTCATCAATCAGTTTATCTACTTCTTCTTTATTTGTGGAGTCGTAATAACCGCGTATTCGTTTCTGGGGGTCTGTTAATATCAGCATAGAACTGTGAATATAGTTGTTTACCCGAGTGGTATCTTTCACTACATCTACCAAAAAGTCCTGTTTAGCGAGTTTTGATATAAGCGGGGCAGGACCTGTTAAAAAATCCCATTTACCGCTCTTCTGATTATATTTTTGGACGTATTGTTTAAGAATAGCGGGTGTATCGTATCCGGGATCAACGGTTATTGACAAAAAACGCAGCAGTTTGTTTTTCTCGTATTGCTGTACAACCCGCTGCATTTCTTTATTCATTGCAGGGCAAAAAGCGGTGCAGCGGGTAAAGAAGAAATTAACAACCGTTATCTGCTTATTCCTGGCATCGAAAGAGATTGGTTGATCATCCTGATTGGTCAATTTAAAATCGCTGATGGTATGGTAAATGGTATCGGGTATTTGCTTTCCTCGTACTTTATGAAATGTTGAAGCGATTTCTTTAGGGCCGAATTTAGCGAGAGGCCTGTACCTGTTCTTACCTTTTTCCTGCAGCAAATAATATAAAAATCCCGGTACGGCGAGAATAGTGACCAGGATTAATATTTTTTTTAAAGAAGCGGAAGTGTTATTCATTATCTCATGTGGATATGCAGATAAGATCCTTCTGTAAGCATTAAGATAATGAAATAGATTATAAATATTAATGAAACAATTATACCTGTTCTAAACGCTGCTTTTTCGAATTTTAAGTGCATAAAGTAAGCTATAATATAAAAGGCTTTTACCAGCGTTAACGCGATATAGGCAAAATTGCCAATTCCATGGTTAATAATACCTTTTGGAAGCAGGTAGAGTGCAATGAAAAACTCTACAGCGGTAATGCCTAACAGGTAAAAGAATACCAGCCAGATCTTCTTTCTGGTCATTCCTTCATGCTCTGTAGCATGTTCAGCATTTTCTTGTGTGTGTAACGACATGGTATTTTAAACTAAATAAAAGAACGTAAAAACAAAAACCCAAACCAGGTCTACAAAGTGCCAGTAAAGCCCTACTTTTTCGACCATCAAATAACTTCCGCGTTTTTTAAAAACATTGGAAAGGGTCATGATGAGAATGAGGATATTAATAAGAAC
>JBASZP010000361.1:0-6668 GCA_049660965.1 Daejeonella sp.
AACCTGTCATGAGCAGTCCGGATAATATGAAGGAAAATAGTATAGGTTACCTTGCTTATTTTAAGCCAGGTGCAGGTCTTACTTTATTAAGAGAGCAGATTTTAGGGCCTGAACGATTTGATCTGGCTTTTAGAGCTTATGTTGAGCGCTGGGGGTTTAAGCACCCAACTCCCGATGATTTTTTCCGTACGATGGAGAATGTAAGCGGGGAAGACCTGGGATGGTTTTGGAGAGGATGGTTTTTAAATAACTGGAAATTAGATCAGGCTGTTACTGATGTAAAGTATGTAAAAAATGATGCAGCTAAAGGGGCCTTAATTACCGTTAGTAATCTTGAAAAAATGGCTATGCCTGTTATTTTAGAGATTAAAACAAAAAGCGGTAAGACGGACCGTGTGAAACTGCCGGTAGAGGTTTGGCAACGTAATAACCGCTGGACTTTCGTTTACCCATCTACAGAAGAGATCGTGTCTGTAACTTCTGATCCTGATAAGGTATTACCTGATGGAAATCCGGGCAATAATGTATTTAAAACTTCTAATGAAACTGCTGCTGCGTCATCCGTTAATTTAGATCCTTATTTAGGTACCTATTCTAATACTAAAAACCCTTTAAAAATTGTTATTACCAAAGAAGGCTCAACACTAATGGCTCAGGCTGGCGATCAGCCTCCATTTCCGCTCGAAACCATTGGTAAGGATAAGTTTAAGGTTGAGGAAGCTGGTGTTGAACTGCAATTTGACCTGAGCAAGAAAGAAATGACCATGTCTGCCAATGGTGACAAAAGCCTGAACATTTTGTTTACTAAGGATAAATAGAGGTATAAAAGAATAAGTCAGTATTTAAAGTAAAGGGGGAAATCAAGCACTGGTTTTCCCCTTTATATATTTAGTTCTTATTTTTAAACCTGAGATATTAATAGGGTAAGTTTAAATTGATATTAACCAAATATCTATTCTTAAGTATTTTAAATCTTATTTATATTTAGCAGCTCAACTATACAAATAAAATCATCATGAAAAAGGGTTTACTTTTTATATTATTATTGCTATTTATTATACCTGTAGTAACACAAAGCCAGCCGAAGTTTAATGTGAAGTTTTCTGAACAGCTTGCAGTATATGAGTTTGTAAAGAATCTTTCAGGGTACTATCCGACTAATTCATTTAAAGAGACATTTACGAAATCTGAATATAACCAGGAAAAGTATAAAAAACTGATCGGGGTTTTTGATAATTTACAAATTCACCAGTCTTTTCAATATCAGGGCTATCCTTACGGACAGAAAATACCGGTTATGGCTACAAACTTGTTAAGACATAACCTGATTGAGAGTAAATCATTGGAGGAGTTTAAGCATTTGAGTATTGGGATTATTCCCAATGCAGAATTGATACAACTGACGTTGATCTTGTCTGAATTTAAACCGGTTTACCAGGAACTAATTTATAAGCCGAATAAAGAAAAGTTTGAATCGCAGCTAAAAGAACTTTCTACTTTTGTGGGGTCAAAGAACATAGCTTCTTATTTTGAAAAAGGTTTAACGTTCTATCATGCGTCCTGGGATAATTCTATCCCATTTGAAATTGCTTTGCTTCCTAAACCGGATTCTAACGGGTTTTCGGCAGAGGCAATTTTGAATAATGCAGTAAGCGAAATTCCGGGCGGGTTTAATGATTTTAATGTTTTAATGAGTGTTTTACTGCATGAAATTTATCATATTGTATATGATGAGCAATCTTTGGATCTAAAATTGCAAATTGAACAATGGTTTGGCGCCAATAATTCAAGGAACAGTCAATATGCTTATTTATTGTTTAACGAGGCTTTGGCAACTTCGCTCGGAAATGGATATACCTATGAGCAATTAAGCGGAACGATTGACAAAGGGGACTGGTATACTGTAAAGTATGTAAACCTGATGGCAAAGAAGATCTATCCATTGGTACAGTCTTATGTTCAGCAACAAAAGGCGATTGATAAAAATTTCGTGGATGAATATGTTAAGGTTTATGATGAAAATTTTTCGGTATGGCTATCTGAGCTGGACCATGTATTAACGTACAGGTTTGTAATGGCCGAAAATAGGGAGGATGTTAATTTCATTAACCGTAATTATGGATATTGCTCAATTTCTGAGGCCCAGTACCCGACTAGTGAGAGCGGTATTGAAAGGATGAAAGAGATACCGATAACTAAGGTGATCATTGTTTCATCGCAAAACAGGGCCAAACTTGAGCTGATTAAAAAATGTTTCCCTGAACTGAAGGAGTGGAAGTTTAATAGCGCAACTGAATTTGTTTATTCGAGATTACTGAAGGATAAAACTCATCTTATTATTATAAATAAAATAAACACCCCGGCGGAGGATCTGTTTAATAAAATCTTTAAAAGGGGTATAATCAAATAATAGGATATACAAACTATTAGAAAAACCCGCTTGTTATTTCATATAATACAAGTATCAATGTATTTTTCTGGCGCTTATTATTCTTTGTTCAGTTTTATCAATATATTTTTTTAATCAGCTGAAAAGTAGTTAATTGATTTTTAATTTAAATTTTCGTTGGCTTTTTCTCTTGTTTATTCTTTCTGGCACATCTCTTACATACTTTTGGTTTTGGAAGATCTGTTGTTTTTATTTTTGAAGTATCCCTGGTTTTTGTGTTACTGTCAGTAATTACTTTTGGCTTGTGTGCAGAAGGGCCTGGTCCGCCAAAGTTATCTTCACCATTTATATTAAATGTGGCGCTTTTACCGCTGTGGCTGCGGTGTGCAATTTTTTTCGTTTGTGCAGAAGCGCTTAAAGCAAAGGCTGCTACCACTACAAATGCCATAATTAATTTTTTCATCTTTTAATTTTTTACTAAGTTAGAGAAGTTTCTAATAGTTTTTAAAACGGGTAGAACATATTATTTAGTATCTATTCTTTAAACTTTACTTGTCCAATAGTAACAAATTTATTTAACATGCGGCACTCAACTGAAAATGTAGATTGGACTGGTTCTCAAAAAATTGCGTTCAGGCTGGCTGCTGTATTTGTTTTGTTGTTTATCGGTTCCTTTTCCTTTCCTATATCGTATATACCGGATATAGGTAAGTATAGCAGTGGGTATTTTGAAATAGCAGTAAAATGGTTTGCTTCTTATGTTTTAAAAATAGATCATCCCTATACCAGTAAGTTGATTTCTGATTCAACGGGTTTATATATTCATACTTTATTATTGATGATTGTTTCGGCGATTATTTGCGGGCTTTGGAGTGTATTAGACCGCAGGAGAAAGAGGTACGATGTATTTCAGTATTGGTTTATGGTTATGGTAAGGTATTACCTGGCCCTGCAGTTATTTTATTATGGATTTAACAAGGTTTTTAAGGTGCAGTTTTATTTGCCGGAACCTAATACCTTGTTTACGACTGTTGGAAATATTTACCCTGATCTAATGTTTTGGACGAGTATGGGTATTTCCCGGCCTTATGTTGTTTTTACAGGTGTTTTAGAGGTTATTGCAGCAATATTATTGCTGTTTAGACGTACCCGCTTGTTAGGCGGTCTTTTGGCTACAGGTGTAATGGCCAATGTGGTTGCTATTAATTTTTGCTTTGATATTTCAGTTAAACTTTATTCGTGTTTTCTGCTGTTAATGAGCATTATTTCAATTGCGCCTGATGCCAAAAGAATAATGCAGTTCTTCGTGTTGAATGGATCTGTTACAGTTAATAAGAATTTGGGGGCGCCGGAATATAAATCGAAAAAACAATATAGCTTATATGTCATCGGGAAGATTGTGTTAATCGTTTATATGGTAGGGGCTGTATTATCAGATTATGTTATCGCAAATAATTTTAATGATGATCAGGTTCCGCGTCCCTTGTTTCATGGCGCTTATGAGGTAAATGTGTTTGTAAAAAACCAGGATACTATCCCTCCTTTACTAACAGATCAATACAGGTGGAGGCGTTTTTTTATTCATCGCAGGGGCTATGCAATTATTCAATCCATGAATGATGAGATGCAGGATTATGAACTGGGATATGATATAGTAAACAATCAGTTACTGATTAAGAACTATGAGGATGGCAAAGTGCAGAAATTGAACTATACACAGCCTAATGATAGTGTATTGTTTTTAATTGGGAAAATTGAGAAGGATTCGTTGAAAATAGAGCTAAAGAAAATACCATTTGAAAAACTTCCTTTACTTCAACCTGGTTTTCACTGGACTATTGATAATTAAAAGGCGAATTCTATAAATTAATCTGGTTCTTCATTTTTGTCTTATCCATCTACCACTTTAAACAATTATACTTAATAGTACGCTTTATTCAACGTAGTTTTGTACTAGTATTGAAATTTATAATTTTAAGAATATGAAAACACTATTTATCTGCATAGCCGTAGTCTTTATGTGCTTACTTTTTGATTATATATTTTTTAAATTTTTTTTTGAAAAGTTTTTTATGTTCTGGAAGGAATTTTGGCAAAAAAGGAGGATAAAGAAACAAATTAGAAATATGGAATTAACCTTAGCCAGAGATACAGAGTTGATTAAAGGTATAGATATAATTAAGATAATAAATGAGTTAAGAAATAGTGAAGAAAGAGTTACTGATCAAATCATAAACAGCTGGCTTGAGGGTTATAAGTCTGTAGAAGAAGAAAACAGTAATATATATCTAAACTTTATAAAAGATCTGGTCACCGAATTTGGGAATCCTACGTACCAGGGTGCTGGTCCTCGCCGGGATTATAAAGGAATAGCACCTAAACATTGGACTATGCATTATAGATCTGCTATAGATTTAGCATGGTGGAAAAAAGATTCTTATACAATTTTTATTATGTTAACAGGGCATGATGCGGACACTTTACGTCAATTAATAGTTGCAGTATCAAAATTTCAGATCAAAGCTATTTTGCCGGATAATCCGAATGAAATTGAGATTTAATATAAGCGTGGGATTTATAACCCTGTTTAATAACTTGCAGCTTTAAATCCGTTTCAAATAAACATAACAGCTAATGGAATATTTTGTACCTAAAAATTCTATTGTCAGGGAAATATGGGGGAGGAGTGACAGTATCCTGTTTATTTTTAGCGGGGCTGCCGCTGAATTTGCCCTTAATAAGGCAGTGGAATGGCTGTATTATACGGGCCGTCTTCCTGCTGATCCTTTAGGAAGGTTATTTTCTACCGTGGCTTATGCCCACCAGATTGTTTTCTCTGAGAAAGAGGCTGCCCTTAAGGCTATTAATACCATTGTTGGTATTCATGCTGGGGTAGAATCAAGCCGCGGGGCAAAAATACCCGATTGGGCTTATCGTGATGTACTTTTTATGCTGATAGATTATTCTATCCGTTCGTATGAATTGTTGCGAAGAAAATTAACAGAGGAGGAGAAGGAAGAGGTTTTTGATGTTTTTTACCGGGTGGGTAAAGGAATGCAACTGGCAGGGTTACCTACAAATTATACAGAATGGCTGCACATGCGGCAGGGGCACCTGGAGCAGGATCTTCAAAGAAGTGATTATACTATAGACCTGTATAAACAATACAAAAAGCATTTGGGCAATGTGCGCTACCGGTTGTTTAAAGAAGCGCAGTTATTGGTAATGCCCTTAAAAGTTAAGCAGTTATTACAATCTGGAAATTATTCAGCGTTAAGTTTTGTTGTGCCCTTGTACAAACTCTGTTATAAACTAAAACTGGACTGGCTGATCAGGGATATTCTGTTACCTAAAAATTATAAACAGCAGATAAAAGCATTGGATATGGCTGTTTAAGTCCTACTTATTTTATAAACAACTTATTTTACATCTTGAAAACCAGATTCATTTATATAGCAGCCCTTATTAGTACCATTATACTGGGGTTATGTTCCCGAAAATTTGCGACATTATTACCTGATTTTGTTTCCCTTAATTTTGGCGATGCCCTATGGGCTGTTATGATCTATTTTGGTTTGAGGGTGTTATTTCCTCAAAAGACTTTGTTGTTTTCAGCGGTTACTGCTTTAGTGTTTAGTTATAGTATAGAATTCAGCCAGCTATACCAGGCAGAGTGGATTAATAGTATACGTTCAACAAGTTTAGGTGCTTTGGTTTTAGGCAGGGGTTTCTTAACAGCAGATTTAATCAGGTATTTTGCAGGAATATTCCTGGTGTTCTGTTTTGATGTTTACTTTTTGAAAAGGAGAATTATAAATCGGTCCTTTTCTCCAAATAGAAAGGCCATAGGTTTTAAGCAGTATTATAAAGAATTGAACATCTTTTTGTCAGAGCAATATTATCCTGATTATTGCTTTATTGATGAAGAAGCTGCTAAAAAGTATTATGATTTAAAGATAGTTGATTACAACGAAGCCTGGAAGTTAATAGAGGAAAACGGAGATTGTTATCTGGAATAGTTGAAATAAGGTGAGTGTTTAATTGACTCTTGCTTTCCAGATAGCGGTATAGGGAAAAAGCCATTCCTCTTTTTGGAGATACCAAAACAAACCTTCTTCAATACGTATAGAAAAAAGTCCATTACCAATTACGGAGGGCACTGAAAAAGTAGCTCAATAATACAAAGAGCACTTAAAGCGATCAGGTAGAAAGATAACTTTTACCTGATCGCTTTTTATTACTTGTATATTTTGGGGGTGAGTTTATCGGAGGATGGGTA
>JBASZP010000362.1:0-16755 GCA_049660965.1 Daejeonella sp.
GTAATTCACCGGCTACTTTTTGGAGTTTAAGAAGGGATAGATCTACCGTACTTTCTATCACTGCTTCTTTTTTAACTGCTGAGTTTGTACAGCATAGAGAAAAAACAGACAGGATTAAAGCGCCGATGAAAATCTTTTGTGCTTCGGTAAAGCGTTGTTTTAAAGGGTTCATAAGAATAAAGCTCTATTTTTATGATGCAATATCGTGATAATTATTTATTAATAGTTTTGTGAGAAGGCTGTTTTAAAGTTACTGGCTGGTGATCAATAAAAATGGCGAATTAATCAGAAGGTAGATTTCAGGGAAAATAGTAAATAAGTGATATATTATAGATAAAGTGTATAAACTCTTCTAATTCTGAATTTTAGATTTAGTAAACCTAAACCCCTACATTTGTAAGATAAAACCTAAAGTAATGGCTGCATTAATTATAGAAAGTAAAGACCCAAAAAACCTGAAGTTACTGACAGAACTTGCGAAAAAGATGGGCGATAAAGTACAGGCAATTAGTATAGAAGATATGGAAGACCTGATTTTTGGACAAATGATGGATAAAGAAAAAACCGGAAAAACTGTTTCAGGTACTGACGTAATGAAAAAGCTGGAAAGTAAATGAAAACCACCTTTGACCAATCTTTTTATAAAAGCCTGGAAAAATTATCAGATGCCGGCCTGAAACAAAAAATAGCAAATATTATCAGGGAAGCAGAGGTGGTTAACGAAATAAGCGATATTCGGCAGATCAAAAAGATGAAAGGCTACAAATACTATTACCGCATAAAATTAGGAGATTACCGGATAGGTTTTGAATTAAAAAATACTGATACCATAAACTTTATCCTGGTATCTCACTAAAAGGATATTTATAAGAGGTTTCCTTAAATCTTTCTTATAAATAAACCTTTTAACTACCCGGAATTAACAAACAGATTAAAATTTTAATTATCTTTCTGCGAAGAAACATCCTCAAGATTTAACGGAGCACTCCGCAAGCCTGCGGATGGCACCATTCAAATTAACGGAGCATATTGTCAGCTAACAAATGGCACCACTCAAACCAACGGAGCATATTGTCAGCTAACAAATGGCACCACTCAAACCAACGGAGCATATTGTCAGCTAACAAATGGCACCACTCAAATTAACGGAGCATATTGTCAGCTAACAAATGGCACCATCCAAACCAACGGAGTATATTATCAGCTAACAAATGGCACCACTCAAACCAACGGAGCATATTATCAGCTAACAAATGGCGCCATCCAAATCAACGGAGCATATATACGCCTGTATAATGCTACCATTAAAACCAACGGAGCATGTATACGCCCGTATAATGGCGGATCATTTGCAGTACTACGATAATGGGTTTTTCTAAAGGGCTCTATTATCCTTTGGGGAGATTTAAACCAGAAGAGTTATTAAAAATCTTTTTTATCAATGCAGTACAATTGTACCTAAATACCCTCTTCCAATGGAGGGTTTTGGCTGTAATGCTCAAGAAGTAACTTATTTAAAACATTTGCAGACTTATAATATTCATGTCGATCTCTCCTAAATTCCAAGTCGGTTTGAAGTTGAAATTCATGACCTTCTGGGTAATAGTCAGAAATCATATCTGTTTGCTGAATCTTATTATATCCAAGAGAAACAGCCATTGCGGATAGGAGATTTGTCCTTAACAAAGTCCAATTCTGATCAGGATTTACTTGTCCTTTTAAGTTCAATGAATTACGAAGGTCTTTCCATGCATTCAAAACGGAAGGGATATCTTCAAATACTATATCAATCTGATTTAACCCTGCTACAAAATCGTAATGTAGAGGAGTTCCTCTCAATGAGAATAGTGTCAAGAAAAGATTACGCTTTGCATTGTCTTTTTGTTGTTCATTGTTAAGACTTCTACCTATTTTAACCGCATAGGGAGATTTCCATACAACATAAACAGATAAAATTAAAATAATAATATTGACAACAGCAATAATTATAAAAACACAATCCTTAGATGAATAAGAAGATGACATATTTTGAAAATCCTGCAAAGATTGCTGTGCTACATGTATAGTGTCTTTCATTTTAGTTTTTAGTATTGCTTACTTAACTGCTGTCAGATGTTTCCACCTGACAGGATTGACAGAATTATATCCTTTCCGGCAAAGTATATTTTCTGCCTTTATTCTGCTCTTTTAACCATTTCATTAAAGGCTCAAAATAATCCAGCATGGGTTTCGCGGTTAATTCTGATCCTGTTTTTTCTTTTAATACCTCGCTCCAGTCTTTACTTGAACCGGGGTACATCATACTTTGCAAAAACTTACCAACTTCTTTATTACCGTAATAATTGGTTGCTTTAGGATCTTGTTTCAGAATTTTTTTGGCAATATGATCATGTAACTGGAATAAAAGCACGAAAGAGAGTGCATAATCATAATATTGGGCGGCATCATCATTAATATGTGTTTTAGATGCGGCATCCGCATAATTTTCTCCACGTACTGTAGGTGGCACAATTCCCTGGTACTTTTTAGCCAGGTCCCACCATTTTTTATTAAGCTGGTCTGCAGGAAGATTATCCGCATACAGCGATTTTTCAAATTCTGTCATAGTACCGGCAGAGAAAGGAATGAAAACCGCATAATTCAAAGCCTCTTTCAGCAGAGCCTGTATCTCATCCGATTTAGACCCTTTGGGGATAATCCCTTTATTTTCGAGAAAAGGTTTTTGCATGGCGGCAAATCCCATTAAACTACCCATGGCTTCATGATAAGCCCTGTTTGCACCTTCACGCATGAGTGGAGGCACATCTTTGTTGGTATAAGTCATATAATAATAGATATGGCCCAGTTCATGATTAGCAGTTTCATACCATTCTGAATTAGGCTCAACACTCATTAAACTGCGTACATCCTGGTTCAGATCAATATGCCATGCAGAGGCGTGGTTATTCTTTTTGTAATTAGCATTTGCGGGAGCAGGATACAGACTTGATTTGGTCCAGAAAGTAGCCGGAAGAGAAGGATAACCCAGGCTTTTATAGAAATCTTCCCCGTCTTTTACAATCCATTCCGCTGTTTTTGTTTTTAAAACAGAATCAGTATTCATGCCTTTAACAGTTACCATCGAACTCCAGTCCTGTCCCCACCGGTTAGGCAGCCATTGAGCTGGTAAATAATCTGGCACATCTTTAACGTTGTACTTTTTTGCGAGTTCATAACGGGCGTATGTATGTAACTCACGGTACAGCGGCCGTAATTCCTGGTTGATCTTACTAATGAGCGACATCATTTCATCTGTAGATAAACCATAATCAGAAACCTGGTAATCAAAAAAGTTTTTATACCCCAGTGCCTGTACAGTTTTATTGCGCAGATCACGTAATTTAAGAAGTCCGGGTTTTAAACCAACACCCACTTCTTTACTGGCTTCCCAAACTTGTAAGCGTTTAGTTAGGTCAGTCTCATCCCGTAAGGCTTTATCAATATCATTCGCCGAAATGGGCTTGCCGTTAATTTTAAAATCATAGCCAAACAATTTCTCTACCTGTGCATTTTCAGCTTTAATACGCTCTTTTACCAGACCGGCTACTGTTTGTGGATTATTGGCCGCGGAATATAAGATCTTTTTTAATTGCTTAACCTGTAATTCGGTAAGATCGGCTTCATTTTTTAAAAACTTCTGTGCCTGCTCAATATTCTCTTTACTGCCGGTATATGCTGCATAAGCTTCTCCGGTAAGCTGGACTTTTTTTGCATTGGTGCTGTCTCCCTCTATAATTTTTGTATTGGAAGACCATTGGGCTTCGGATGATTCGGTGGATAAGCGTACATATTCTTTATTATAAGAATCAAGAAAAGCCTGCGCATCTTTCTGAACCTGTTTGTTTGTGCTGCAGCCTGATAAAATGATCAGGGAAAAGCAGTAAAAAAGAACTTTTTTCATAATCTGTTTATTTATAAGGATAAAATTTCTACAATTTTTAATAACTCTTTGTTTACTTCGGAAATGTGTTTTATAGCATTGCTAAAAGGCGTATAGTGTATTTTCCCATTAACTACACCGATCATTTCTCCTTTTCTGTTTTCAAGTAAGGCTTCAACAGAGGCAACACCCAGCCTGCTTGCAAGCACCCTGTCCATGCAGGATGGAGCGCCGCCACGCTGAATATGCCCTAAAATAGAAACCCGTGTATCAATAGTAGGAAATTTGCTTTTTACCACTTGGGCAATTTCAAAGGCGCCGCCGGCATCATCGCCCTCGGCTACAATAATTATTTTTGATGATTTGTCTTTACGCCCTTTTTCTAACCGGGCAAGTAAGGCGTTAATATCCGTTTTAGATTCAGGTATTAGAATGGATTCTGCGCCTGTACCAATACCACTTCGTAAGGCAATTAAACCAGAATCCCGGCCCATTACTTCTACAATAAATAAGCGATCATGCGATTCAGCGGTATCCCTGATCTTATCCACGGCTTCAACAACTGTATTAATAGCGGTATCGTAACCAATAGTAAAATCTGTACCAATTAAATCATTATCAATAGTGCCGGGCAAACCAATAACAGGAATGTTAAATTCCTTGATAAAAATATTTGCACCGGTAAAGGTTCCGTCGCCACCAATGGCTACCAGGGCATCTATCTTTTGTTTTTTTAATTGTTCATAGGCTTTCTGCCGGCCTTCTTTAGTACGGAACTCTTCGCTTCTGGCCGTTTTTAAAATAGTGCCGCCACGCTGAATAATATTTGCCACAGATTTTCTGTCCATTGGTAAAAACTCCCCGCTAATCATCCCGTCATAACCCCTCCTGATCCCGGTTACCTGTTTATTATAGAACAGACCGGTACGTACTACTGCACGTATGGCTGCATTCATTCCCGGGGAGTCACCTCCGGATGTAAAAACTCCTATATTGTTTATTTTATCCATCTTATTTATTTAGCATTAAATACTGTTTTACCACTATCTAAAAATTTAACGTAATTATTTATATCAAGGTTAAACGCCTGGGGAGAAACAAGTGTTTCGCCTTGATCATTTACAATGACATAATAGGGTTGTGAGTTTGTACCAAATTTTGAAGCCTGAAAATCACTCCACTTTTGTCCTAATGTTTTTATTTGCTTACCACTAAATGTAGAGGTATATTTCTCATTTCCGTCCAGCTCCGTTTTATCATCTACATATAAAGAAATTAATACATAATCCTCTTTCAATCTGCGTAAAACTTCCTTATCAGACCATACGCTGACTTCCATTTTTCGGCAATTGGTACAGCTCCAGCCTGTAAAATCTATCAGAACCGGTTTATTTACTTTTTTAGCATAGGCAAGACCTTCTTCATAATCATAAAAGGCATTTAAGCCATGCGGGGCATGAAATAAGCCAGCGTATTTCTTAGTCCTGACCCCCTGTAAATCTCCTCCGAGAGGAGAAACTTTATTAGTGTTAGTATATAAATCAAAATCCTGTGTGGGTTGTGGCGGCAGCCAGGCGCTGATGGCTTTTAAGGGCGCACCCCATAAACCCGGAATCATATAAAGGGTAAAACCTAAAATGAACATGGCGAAAAATAACCGCGGTAATGAAATAAAGTTCAGATCGGAGTCGTGTGCGAGGCGGATTTTGCCCAGGAGATATAATCCCCAGAAAGCGAAAATAATAATCCAGATAACCAAAAACACATCACGGTTAAATATTCCCCAATGATAGGCTAAATCTACATTTGATAAAAACTTGAATGCTAAAGCTAATTCTAAAAATCCTAAAGAAACTTTAACAGTATTTAACCAACCACCTGATTTTGGCATTTCTTTGAGCCATGAGGGGAAAATTGCAAACAGCGTGAAGGGTATGGCTAAGGCAGATGAAAATCCGAACATACCTATAGCGGGCCCTAAGTAAGAGCCTTTTGAAACGGCATCAACTAAAAGTGTCCCGATAATTGGACCGGTACATGAAAATGAAACCAAAGCAAGGGTAAAGGCCATAAAAAACAATCCGACAAAACCGCTTTTGTTGGACTTCTCATCCATCTTATTAACCAGACCAGAGGGAAGTGTTATTTCAAATGCTCCTAAAAAAGAAATGCCAAAAATAATCAGGACAACAAAAAAGAGTAAATTAAATGTGGCGCTGCTGGCCGCTTCGTTCAATGCTGAAGTACCAAAAATTGCAGTAATCAGCAGGCCTAATGCTACATAAATAATAACAATTGATAATCCATATATAACAGCGCTTTGAATCCCCTTAGCCCTCGATCCTGATTTTTTAGTAAAAAATGAAACCGTTAAAGGGATCATGGGATAAATACAAGGCATAAAGAAAGCGGCCAAACCACCTAAAAAACCCGCGATGAATATCCCCCAAAATGAATTTGCATCATTTTTATCTGTTACTGGTTTTGAACTTACAGTTTCTTTAATAACCGGCTTCTCTATCTTTTGAGCGGATTTGCCAGCGCTATCAGCAAACTCATGTTGAGTATTTATAAAGGTTGTTTTCTGTACAGAATCTTTAGTTTTTAACACTTCTGATACATCAACAGCTATTTTAAAGTCTATTTCTGTTGGTGGTAAACATTTTTCGTCATTACAAACCATAAACTCTAAACTACCTTTAACAGTAATTTTAGGTTTATTCAATTTAATACGTTGTGTAAATACAGCCTGCTTTTCATGCCAGGCGATTTGCATATTAAAGTTCTTATCAAATGCAGAAACGGCTTTAGGTTCTTCTTTAACTTTACCCGAAAGTTTGTAATCCGCCGAAGGCGAAAATTTAAAAGAAGTGGGTACTGGTCCGCCTTCTCCTATAAACTGGGAGTAAACATGCCAGCCTTCATCAATTTTAGCGGTAATAAGCAAATCCGCTTTTTTATCATTTATCTTTTTAAATGTATAACTCCATTTAACAGGCTGAAGAATTTGAGCCTGGGCATGGTAAACTACGAATAGTAATAAAGTAACTAATAATTTTTTCATGTAATTTTATGGTAAGGATATAAATTCTATTTCTTTTAATCCAAACTCTTTAATGGTGCCTTTTGTTTCTAATTTAATTTTGCCTTCCTGGCTTACTCCGATAATTTTACTTCTTTTTACTTCACCACCAATTTTAAAAGAAACTAATTGATTAAAAAGATATAGTTTTTGAAGATAACAAGTTGTAATTTCACTTATTTTACCTGCCTTTAATTGTAAATAACGTACTTCTATAGCTTTGCAAATGTCGGCCAATAAGCTTGCTAATTTATAATCAACATTCAATATTTTTTTAAAAGAGGTAACATTTTTAAGTGCAGGCTCAAAATCAGTCTGATTGACATTTAACCCTATACCAATTATGGCATGTTTAATCCGGTTACCCTGTATGATGTTTTCAATGAGTATTCCGCCAATTTTTTGGTTATTAATATAGCTGTCATTAGGCCATTTTATTTTTGCTGAATCTCCAAAATACAGGCTAAGCATATCATTTAAAGCTAAACTAACCACTTTACTAAGGTCAAATTGCCTGTCAATGGATAAAAAAGACGGGTTGAGAAGAACGCTGAACGTTAAATTTTTACCAGCCTCACTAAGCCAGGTACTATCCATTTGTCCCCTTCCTGCATACTGCTTTTCTGCCATAATAACAGTACCTTCTAACAATGGCGCAGATTTTGACAAAACATCTTTTAAATAAGAATTGGTGGAATCAACTTCATTTAAAGTAACAATATTATTCCCAACAAATAATCCCGAAAAAGTGTTATTTTGCAATGTATAAGAATATCTAAATTTAATTTTCAAAATTAATTTTTTTTAATGGTAAAAAACAAGGTTATTCAAGAATCCACATCTATCTCAGAGATTGTAGTCCATGGAATTCAGGAAAAAAAAGGAAGCGAGATCGTACGTTTAGATCTCCGGAATATACATAGTTCAGTTGCAGATTATTTTGTAATCTGCCATGCCGAATCTGCTAATCAGGTAAAAGCCATTGCCTCAAGCGTAGAAGAAGAAGTTTACAAAACTCTAAAACAACTACCCTGGATGCGGGAAGGCTTGCAACATGGTGAATGGATTTTGCTGGATTATATAAATGTTGTGGTACATATATTCAAAACAGATAAACGCCAGTATTATGGAATTGAAGATTTATGGGGAGATGCTGAAGCCCGGTTTTATAAAAGTGCATAGAATAACCAGTTAAGGCACTATTAAGTAGTTTATATAATTTATACGTTTTTGTAAAAGTTGAAATGGAAGAAAAGAAATCAGATAAGAAAAAATCTATAAAAAGAATACCCCCTAAAAAATCATTGCCTAAAACACCTAAATTTAATATTATGTGGGTATATGCTGCTATTGTTATTGGGTTATTTGTACTTCAATATATATTCAGCGGTACTAATGCCCATCAAGTCAGCTACCAAAAATTTGAGAACGAAATGCTCAAAACCGGAGATGTAGAAAAACTTATCGCATATAAGAATAATGACTTAATAGCTGTAGAAGTTTATATTAAAAAAGATAAGCTAAACCAGCCTAAATATGATACCGTTCGTACTAAAAGCGGCTTTAGTTTATCAGCAAACCATCCTCAGTATATTTTTACAGATGGCTCTTTTGAATTATTACAGAATAAATTAAAAGAAGCACAGAAGGATCTCCCGGCAGACCAGCGTACTCCATTAAATATAGAATCACGCGAAAGTGCATGGTCAGGAATATTCTGGACAGCCATTTTTCCAATCTTATTATTAATTGGTTTTTGGGTATTTATTATGCGCCGTATGGGCGGTGGTGCCGGAGGTGGTGCTGGAGGACAAATATTTAATATTGGGAAATCTAAAGCCACTCTCTTTGATAAAGAAACCCAGGTTTCCATCACATTTAATGATGTAGCCGGACTTGAAGAAGCTAAACAGGAAGTAATGGAAATTGTTGATTTCCTTAAAAACCCTAAAAAATATACTAATCTGGGAGGTAAAATCCCTAAAGGAGCCTTATTGGTTGGCGCTCCCGGAACAGGTAAAACCCTGATGGCTAAAGCTGTTGCAGGCGAAGCCCAGGTACCCTTTTTCTCCCTTTCCGGTTCAGATTTCGTAGAAATGTTTGTAGGAGTAGGCGCTTCACGTGTACGCGATTTGTTTAAACAAGCTAAAGACAAAGCCCCATGTATCATTTTTATCGATGAGATTGATGCCATTGGCCGTGCCCGTGGAAAAAATAATATTGTTGGCGGTAATGATGAACGTGAAAATACCTTAAACCAGTTATTAGTTGAAATGGATGGATTCGGTACCGACTCTGGTATTATTATCCTCGCTGCAACAAACCGTCCTGATGTACTGGATACCGCTTTATTGCGCCCCGGCCGTTTTGACCGGCAGATATCTATTGATAAACCCGATCTGGTTGGACGTGAGCAGATATTTAAAGTTCACTTACAACCCCTAAAACTGGCCGAAGGCGTGGATGCTAAAAAACTATCCGCACAAACTCCCGGTTTTGCCGGGGCAGAAATTGCCAATGTTTGCAATGAAGCCGCTTTAATTGCCGCCCGCAGAAACAAGGAAGCCGTGGATATGCAGGATTTCCAGGATGCCGTAGATCGTGTTATTGGCGGTTTGGAGAAAAAGAACAAGATCATATCGCCCGAAGAGAAACGCATTGTTGCTTATCATGAAGCCGGCCACGCTATTGCGGGATGGTTTTTAGAACATGCCGATCCTTTGGTTAAAGTTTCTATTGTTCCCCGTGGTGTTGCAGCTTTAGGTTATGCCCAATACCTGCCGAAGGAACAATTTTTATATACCACTGAACAATTGCTGGATGGAATGTGTATGACCTTAGGCGGCCGTGTCGCCGAGGATATTGTATTTGGTAAAATATCTACAGGCGCCCAAAACGATTTGGAACGCATTACCAAACTATCTTACGCCATGGTTACTATTTATGGGATGAATGATAAAGTTGGAAACGTATCCTTTAATGATACTCAGGGCGAATACCAGTTTAACAGGCCTTATTCAGAAAAAACATCAGAGATCATAGATATTGAAGTTCGTAACCAGATTGAACGTGCTTACCAGCGCACTAAAGAATTACTGACCGCTAAACGCGATGGTCTGGAAAAACTCGCACACAAACTTTTAGAAAAGGAAATACTTTTCCAATCAGATCTGGAGGAGATTTTAGGTAAACGCCCTTTTGATAACCGTACCACTTATGATGAATTTGTAAACGGTGAAGAAAAGCATGATCACACACCTAAAGAACCCATAGAACATGAAGGCGTGGCTGATCATAATATGGATCTTCCGGAAAACAGATCAGTATTAGATTAATAAATATAATTTGAAAATGTGGTTCTAATTTGAAAATGGCTTTATTTGAGAATTTGAAAATGAATTAAACTTTCAAATTCTCAAATCTTCAAATTATTAAATTCTCAAATTATTAGATTTTCATGAACAAAACCACTCCCAAAGAAAAAATGCTTAAAAGTATCCGCAAGGCTCTGCTTGAAAAGCGGGATAACCCCTATCCTCATTTGGAAGATACACCACTCTACCCAAAGTATTCAGATCATTTGGATATTCTGTTTGCAGAACAGTTTACTTCAGTTGCAGGACAGTTTGTTTTTTGTGAAGATGAAATTCAGCTGATTGAAAATTTACTGCAATTAGCCGATGAAAGAACCTGGCGAAAGATCTATTGCTGGGAACCCCAATTACAGAAAATTCTAAACATTTATGAATATCCTTTTTATAGTACAGATAAGGACTTTATGGACGCCGAAGTTGGAATTACACTTTGTGAATCATTAATTGCCCGCAATGGAAGTATTTTAGTTTCCAATGCCAATGCTGCCGGCCGGCGCTTAAGCATTTACCCGCACATTCATATTGTTTTGGCTTATACCTCACAATTAGTTCTGGATCTGAAAGACGGGTTTAAACTTTTGAAAGAAAAATACGGAACTGATCTGCCCTCCATGATCTGTAACATAACCGGGCCCAGCCGTACAGCTGATATTGAGAAAACATTAGTCCTTGGCGCTCACGGACCAAAGGAATTATTTGTGTTTTTGATGGATGATACACATTAATACCTTCTTAAATTTGTTTTGTTTTTCATCCTGAGGAAGTGGAAATACAGTAAATCAAACACAAAATATCTACAATTTGTCATCCTGAGCGCAGTCGAAGGACAACAAATTGATAGCACAAATTTTATACTTATTGGATTAAGTGAAATCAAAAGAAAACAAATCAAAGATGCTTATTTAAAAAATGTGTTGAATTCTGACATTTTGAAAACTCAGGCAGATCATCCCAATTACCTGCAATAATAGCTTCTTTCTTTCTCCTTGACCAGCCTTTTACCTGCTTTTCAAATTCAATGGCATGGTTTATATCAGCAAAATAATTTATAAATACCAAATAAACCGGACGCCTTTTAAAGGTGTATGCTTTTTTGTTCTCACCCAAATTGTGTTCATAAATTCTATACTCAACATCATTTGTAAGTCCTGTGTAATAGGAATTATCTGAACATTTTAAAATGTAAACACAGTAATTATTCATTTAAAAATCGTGGTCAAATTTATGTCGCCCTTCGACTGCGCTCAGGATGACATAAATTTAAGTGATTTATTTTATAATTTATAGAGTCTGGATGAAGGCTACTAAATAGAAATCAATTTATGTTGCCCTTCGAATCGCTCAAAGTGATATAAATTAAAAATGATATTTTAGCCACTTCTACCCATGAATACTTTCTGCTTTACCGTAATTTTTAATTACCTGCGCTTCGTACTCTAAAAACTCCTCCCAGCGTTTTTCCACGTCAATATCTCCGGCGTATTTTCTGGCCAGGGTAATAAACATGGTATAATGCCCCGCCTCGCTAACCATCAGTTCATAATAGAAATCTGCTAATTCCTGATCATTAATATGATCGGACATGACTTTAAAGCGTTCGCAGCTGCGTGCTTCTATCATGGCCGAAAACAGCAGGCGATCAATCAGCTGGGCGTGCCTGCTGCCGCCTTTGATGACAAACTGAAGCAGTTCATTTACATAATTATCTTTACGCTCACGGCCCAAAACAAAACCACGTTCCAGGATCAGGTCATGTACACGTTTAAAATGCTGCATTTCTTCCTGCACCAGCAGGGCCATTTCCTGTACTAAATCCGACAGATTTGGATTTTGCACGATCAGCGTAATGGCATTACTTGCGGCTTTCTGTTCACAAAAAGCATGATCCGTTAATATCTCTTCAATATTACTCTCCACTACATTCTTAACCCAACGTGGATCGGTAGGAAGTTTGAGTTTCAGGATAGATTTTTCGGCCATGCCCAAAGTTATTATAAGTAGGGATAAGAATAAAATATAATTTCTTTGTCCCGGCCTGAGTTTCTCAGTCCGCCTGTGGGTTAAAAGGGAACATTAACCTTTGTTTTATTCATGTCAGCCGCTACCGCGGGTCATCCTTTTTTTCTACAGGAAAAAAAAGGATGCAAAAAACCCCGCGGCTGCGTTTGCCGCTTTAAGAGTTTATGCCAGAGCATAGCCTGTGCTGACCGCAGCAAACAAGGCCGAGAACAGGTAAACGTCGGGTTCGTCTGCCAGGTATTCTAATGGATTATCTATGAGCGAATGATGGACGGTGCCCACACTAACCGAATCTTAATTTTAAGCCATAAAAAAAGCCCCCGGATTAACCGGAGGCGTTTTATTTTATATGGATTTTAGGTGGTGGATGAAGAATTACATCATTCCGCCCATACCGCCGCCGCCCATTGGAGGCATACCGCCGCCTTTTTCATCTTCCGGATCATCTGCCAGCACACACTCGGTGGTTAACAACATGGCGGCAATAGAAGCAGCATTTTCTAATGCTACACGGCCAACTTTAGTAGGATCAATTACACCGGCTTTAATTAAATTCTCATACACATCTGTACGGGCATTATAACCAAAATCGCCTTTTCCCTCTTTCACTTTTTGTACAACAATTGAACCTTCAATACCAGAGTTTTCACAGATCTGGCGTAATGGTTCTTCAATAGCACGTTTTACAATGGCTATGCCTGTAGTTTCATCTTCATTAGCGCCTTTTAAGCCTTCTAAAGCTTCAATAGCACGAATAAAAGCAACACCACCACCAGCAACGATGCCTTCTTCAACCGCTGCACGTGTTGCATGCAAGGCATCATCAACACGGTCTTTTTTCTCTTTCATCTCCACTTCCGAAGCTGCACCAATATATAATACGGCTACACCGCCGGATAGTTTTGCCAAACGTTCCTGCAGTTTTTCCTTATCATAATCTGATGTAGTAATTTCAATAGAAGTTTTAATCTCGTTAATACGTTTCTTAATCTCTTCCGGTTTACCGGAACCATTAATAATGGTGGTATTATCTTTATCAATGGTAATTTTCTCGGCCTGGCCCAAATCGGTCAGCTCAGCGCTTTCTAATTTATAGCCTTTCTCTTCCGAAATAACCGTACCGCCGGTAAGGGCGGCGATATCTTCCAGCATTGCTTTACGGCGATCGCCAAAACCAGGCGCTTTAACAGCAGCTACTTTTAAAGAACCGCGAATTTTATTCACTACCAGGGTAGCTAATGCTTCGCCATCCAGGTCTTCGGCTATAATTAATAAGGGTTTGCCTGTTTGTACTTGTTTCTCTAAGATAGGAAGCAGTTCTTTCATGGAAGAGATCTTCTTATCGTAGATCAGGATGTAAGGGTTTTCCAGCTCTACTTCCATTTTATCGGCATTGGTTACAAAGTACGGAGAGAGGTAACCGCGGTCGAACTGCATACCCTCTACTGTTTTTACTTCAGTTTCAGTACCTTTTGCTTCTTCTACGGTGATCACACCCTGAGTTCCTACTTTCTTCATCGCGTCAGCTATCATTTCGCCAATCACATCATCATTATTGGCAGAGATAGATGCAACCTGTTTGATCTTACTGAAATCATCGCCAACATCCTGTTTTTGTGATTTCAGGTTTTCTACCACAGCTCTTACAGCTTTATCAATACCACGTTTTAAATCCATTGGATTGGCGCCTGCGGCTACGTTCTTAATACCCGCGGTAACAATAGCCTGTGCCAATACGGTTGCCGTTGTGGTACCATCACCGGCAATATCAGCTGTTTTAGAGGCAACTTCTTTAACCATTTGAGCGCCCATGTTTTCAATAGGATCTTTCAGCTCAATTTCTTTCGCTACAGTTACCCCATCTTTAGTGATGGAAGGTGCGCCGAATTTTTTATCAATAATTACATGGCGGCCTTTTGGACCTAAGGTAACTTTTACCGCGTTTGCAAGAATATCCACGCCTCTTTTCAACGAGTCACGTGCTTCAACATTGTATTTAACTTGTTTTGACATATCTTTTTTCTTAGTTGGTTCTACCGTAAATATCTGTTTCTTTCATAATTAAATAATCTTTACCGTCAATGGATAGTTCTGTTCCGGCATATTTGCCGTAATAAACGCTATCGCCTGCTTTGGTAACAGGTTTTTTTCCATCTTCATCTTCGGTTGAAACCGCGATAACAGTTCCTTTCTGGGGTTTTTCCTGTGCAGTTTCAGGAATGTACAATCCTGAAGCGGTCATTGTTTCGGCAGGAGCAGGCTCAATAACCACCCGGTTCTTGGTACCTGCAATAGGTTCAAAGTTTAACGCCATAATGTATTTATTTGTTTAAAATGATTAGTTTTTATGTATCCCAGTCTTGTCAGTAATGATGCCAAATGAACAATAGCTTGCAATCTTGTCAGAATTTCATTTTAATTGAATGCAACATCCTTTTTTATAAGAAAACCGGTGCCAAGCTGTCAGTTAGTTGTCAGTAATCTGTTCACGTTGCCAAACCGATAAGAAATATATTTCCCATCTTAAGAATAACCTGATCTGTGTCTTCACAATCCAGAGGGCGCAGAAATTATACTTTGTACAATAATAATTTCTATTTATTGCCATGTATAGATTTTTACTCTTGTTAAGAGATTTTTTCAGTATAACACTGTCTTTTTGGACAAAGAACAAGTGTTGATAAGTCCAAACTGTCAGAGTGACCAAAAAAACTAAGTAAGATAGCTACAATCTCTTAACTTTCTGAATAGAAACTATAGAAAATAATTAACCCGCAACCAGTAATTATAATTAGTTGCGGGTTAATTTGATCTGTTTATAAATTGCTAACTACAGTTTCGGATCCTGAATACAGCGAACGGAAACACCGGCAGTTTTGACCCCATTAATATTTTTTATCAATATACTTTCATTAGATGCTAATACATAAACATAAGCTTTACTATCGTCAATTGGGGTAGACGACCACCAAACTCCCTCAACTGTTAAGTTTATATAATTATCCTCTATACGAAAACCACCCGGAAGGCCTTTAAATCCGCTCTGATTATTTCCGGTGTTTGGCTCAGGCCAGTTTTTAGTTCCATCTTCTTTTAACTTGTCACCCGCTTTTGCTGCATCGCCTCCTAAATGGTTATATAATTGATCCCAATCTTCATTACTGGGTATGTGCCAGCCTTCGGGCGCCAACTGCTCACCTGCAAATGGGCCTGAAGGTGCTACTGCATACCAATTGTAGAGTAGTCCGTAATCATCCGTAACTCCAGGATATTTGCACCAGGCTCCTGCTTTAAAGGCATTGGCATTTTCCCAATTGGTATTAACAGGGCTTCCATCAAGCAGAGCTGTCCCATCCCGGTATGTAGTCGTCCGCAAGTTTTCTACCATCCATACCTGGTTGCCTATTTTAACTGTATGATAAGTGAAGCCATTATAGTTAACTGTAAGAGCAGCATCAGGATCTGATTTTTTATCTTTTTTACAAGAAACTGTAAGGAATATACCTGCTACCAACATAAGTGCAGCTATGTAAAAGTGTTTTGTTTTCATAATTTGTTAATTAATATAGGTTTGATTTATTTATAATAATAATACTTTAACAACAAAGGTATTAAATTATTCGGGGCAGCGTGGTTTTTATAGTTTTAACTGATGTATACAGTAAACGCAGCTATTATATATCATGATATAATAGCTGCATCCAGGAAATGTTCTTCAGCTATAGTTAGGGTATTCCTGCTCTTAAAACCCGTCCGCTTTAATTTGCTTTTCGGTAACGGGGCCGTACTTCTCCGCTATCTTTTTAATGTCGGCAGATTTCCCGATTAGTACAAATTGCAGTTTATCCTTAGGGAAGTATTTATTAACGATCTCTTTGGCTTTGGCGCTGGTCAATCCGTCTACATTATTCTCAAAGTTATTGATAAATGATTCGTCAAACCCGTACCAGAACATTTGCGTAAGCAACCCGGCAAGTTGCCCGGCTGTTTCATAGCGTGGCGGGAACTGTCCCTTTACATAGTTTTTGGCCGAGGTTAAGGTTTCATTATCAATGCCTGAGCTATGTATTTTAGTTAATACTTCCAGGGCTTTATCAATAGCTGCTTCGGTTGTTTTGGTTGCTGTAAAGGTAGAAATCGCGAAGGTACCGGAGTTCTTTAAGGAAGAGAAACGGCTGTTGGCCCCATAGGTTAAACCGGAATTTACCCTTAGCTCATCATTTAGCCAGGAGGTAAAGCGTCCGCCAAAAACGGTGTTCACTACTTCAATAGCAACATAGTCGGGGTTATCGCGACGGATACCCAAACCGCCGATTAGCAAAGTAGTTTCGCGGGCATCTTCCTTATTTATTAACAACACA
>JBASZP010000363.1:0-11091 GCA_049660965.1 Daejeonella sp.
ATTGTGGTATTAAATAATCCTAAAGGGGCTTATTATGCGGCATTAGTTGCGGGTCCGGTTTTTAGGGAAATAGCAGATAAGGTTTATGCGGGTGATGTGCAGATGTATGATATAATGAAAGATCAAAAATTTGCAACTGGTTCTAAAATGCCTTCCGCAAAAGCCGGCCAGAAAAAAGCGACACAACAAGTTTATAATGTATTTGGAGTTAAACCGGTTTTTGCCTCTAACGGAGAATACATCAATGCAATTGATTCATCAAATGGTGGTAATAAAGAAGTTAAAATTACAGAAGGATCAGTTCCTAATGTAACAGGGATGGGTTTAAAAGATGCTTTATATCTGATTGGTAATTCGGGGTTAAGGCCCCTGGTTAAAGGTAGTGGTAAAGTTATAAGACAATCTCTGGTGGCAGGTTTAAGAGTTAATAAAGGTTATCCCATTGTTTTAGAACTGGAATAAAATGAAGAGTTTAAAAGAAATTTTATATACAATTCCTCTAAAAAAGGTAAATGGCTCTACAGATATTGAGATCTCTGAAATATGTTTTGATTCCCGAAAAGTTAAACCCGGAGTTTTGTTTGTTGCCACCAAAGGGACAGCCTCAGATGGTCATCAATTTATTAATCAGTCAATTGAAAGCGGTGCAGTTGCAATAGTTTGCGAAGAATTGCCTGCTAAAATGCAACAAAATATTACCTATATTGAAGTTGATAATTCCTTACAAGCGCTTGGAACACTTGCTTCCAATTTTTTCGACCATCCCTCATCTAAATTAAAATTAGTTGGCGTTACAGGTACAAACGGAAAAACAACAGTTGCAACCTTATTATTTCAACTGTTTTGTGAATTAGGTTATAAAACCGGATTGCTTTCTACCGTTCAAAATCAAATTAACCATTTAATAATTCCTGCTACACATACCACACCAGATCCACTTGCTTTAAATAGTTTATTAAATGACATGGTAGATAGTGGTTGTGATTTCTGCTTTATGGAAGTCAGTTCACATGCCTTAGCCCAATATCGTACTGAGGGGTTAACCTTTTCAGGTGGAGTTTTTACTAATCTAACACATGATCATTTAGATTTTCATAAAACTTTTGACTCTTATTTAAAAGCTAAAAAAAGCTTTTTTGACGGTTTAAATAAATCCGCTTTTACATTAACCAATGCCGATGATAAAAATGGAATGGTCATGCTTCAAAATACTAAGGCTATTAAAAAAACTTATGGCTTAAAAAACATTGCTGATTTTAAGGCTAAAATCATTGAAAACCAGTTTAGTGGTTTACTTTTAAATATTGACAACGAAGAAGTTTGGTTTAAGATGGTGGGCACTTTTAATGCTTATAATCTGCTGGCAGTTTATGGAACAGCATTATTATTAAATCAGGATCGTACTAAAGTTCTCACAACATTAAGCCGGTTAAATGGTGCTGAGGGGCGGTTTGATTATATAAGTTCAGCAAACGGTATTATTGGAATTATTGATTATGCGCATACACCTGACGCTGTTCAAAATGTATTAAGTACTATACAAAATATCCGCAAAGGGAACGAACAAGTAATTACCATTATTGGCTGTGGCGGAGATCGGGATAAAGCCAAACGCCCCGTTATGGCCCAGGTTGCTTGTGACTGGAGCGATAAAGTGATTCTTACTTCTGATAATCCAAGAACAGAAAAACCGGAGCAAATTATTAAGGACATGGAAACAGGTGTGTTGCCTAACAACAAGAAAAAAGCGCTTTCTATTATTGATCGTAAAGAAGCTATTAGAACTGCCTGTCATTTGGCAAAATCCGGAGATATTATTTTGGTTGCCGGTAAAGGACATGAAAAGTACCAGGAAATAAGCGGGGTGAAATACCCTTTTGATGATAAAGATATTTTAACAAAGGCATTTAATGATATTAATGTGCAAATGAGATAATATGCAAATGTGCAGATGAGATAATGTGTAAAATAAAAAATTAAAATGAATGATAAACCAAATTTGATTGTTGATTTAACTTTTAAGTTTTCGTTAGGAATTATAGAGTTTACTGAAGAGCTCGAAAATCTACGAAAGTTTAATATGGCTAATCAGCTTTTTAAAAGCGGGACATCAATTGGTGCAAATGTAAGAGAAGCACAAGGTGCTGAAAGTAAAGCGGATTTTAAACATAAATGTAAGATTGCCTATAAAGAGGCGGAAGAAACAGAGTATTGGTTGAATTTGTGCACTTTTTCTAAAAACTATCCATTCAATATAGAATTAAATCAAGAAATAAAGAGCATTATTAAAATTTTAGGTAAAATAATTTCATCCTCACAATGAAGATTTTAAAGAGTTTATACATTAAGTCATTAAAGGCAGCACATTTGCACATTTGCACATTTGCACATACTCATCCATTTGCACATTAATTATGCTATATTATTTATTCTCCTATTTAGATAAACAATATGATTTTCCTGGTGCGGGATTATTTCAGTATATCTCTTTCCGTACCAGTATGGCTGTTATTTTATCACTTATTGTTACTACAGTTTATGGCAGCAGGCTGATAAAGATTTTAAGGGCGAAACAAGTAGGCGAAACAGTTCGGAACTTAGGTTTAGAAGGCCAAATGCAGAAACAGGGCACTCCAACTATGGGTGGTTTAATTATTTTACTGGGCATTTTGGTGCCAACATTATTATTTGCTAAACTGGAAAATATTTACATTATTTTAATGCTGATAACAACCGTTTGGATGGGAATTATAGGCTTTATTGATGATTATATTAAAGTATTTAAAAAAGATAAAGAAGGCCTTGCCGGCCGGTTTAAAATAATGGGACAAATTAGTTTGGCATTAATTATAGGCTGGACTATGTATTTTCATCCTGATATTGTTGTTCGCCAACAGATGAATGTACCAGGTCAGTTAAAAACTCTTTCAGGAGCTCATCAAAGCGATACTGAGCATTATCATACTAAAGATTTAAAATCTACTATTACCAATGTTCCGTTTTACAAGAATAATGAATTTGACTATTCAAAAGTTCTGACCATTTTTGGTAAAAATCTTGAAAAATACTCTTTAATAGTTTTTCTTCTTTTTGTTATTGTAATTGTTACGGCTGTATCAAATGGGGCTAATTTAACAGATGGAATAGACGGTTTGGCTACCGGAACATCTGCTATTATAGGAATTACTTTGGCTATTTTGGCTTATGTTTCGGGTAACAGCATTTTTGCTGATTACTTAAATATCATGTATATCCCTAATTCCGGGGAACTGGTAATTTTTGCCGGAGCTTTTGTAGGGGCCTGTGTTGGGTTTTTATGGTATAATTCATATCCAGCCCAGGTTTTTATGGGAGATACAGGAAGTTTAGCTATAGGCGGTATTATAGCTGCTTTTGCCATCATGATCCGAAAAGAACTATTAATTCCTGTATTATGCGGTGTATTCTTTATCGAGTCTGTATCAGTGATGATGCAGGTTGCATACTTTAAATATACCAGAAGGAAATTTGGCGAAGGCCGTAGAATTTTCCTGATGTCTCCTCTACATCACCATTATCAGAAAAAAGGATACCATGAGTCTAAAATTGTAACCCGTTTTTGGATCATTGGAATTATACTGGCTATTTTAACTATTGTAACCTTAAAACTACGATAATGGAAGGCAGGAAATATATAGTTGTTTTAGGCGCCGGAGAAAGTGGCGTGGGTGCAGCTTTACTTGCCCAAAAGAAAGGTTTTGATGTTTTTGTTTCAGATTCTGGTGCGATAGCAGATAAATATAAACATGAGTTAAATGAGCTTGGAATTCTTTTCGAAGAAAATCAGCATACAGAAGAAAAGGTTTTATTAGCCTTTGAAGTAATAAAAAGCCCTGGGATACCTGATAAAGCGCCAATCATTAAGAAATTACTTGAAAAACAAATTCCGGTTATTTCCGAGATCGAATTTGCAGGCAGGTATACGAATGCTAAATTAATTTGTATTACAGGTTCAAACGGTAAGTCAACTACTACTATGCTGACTTATCATATCCTTAAAAATGCAGGATTGAATGTTGGTTTAGGAGGTAATATTGGGAAAAGCTTCGCCAAACAGGTAGCCACTGACAATTTTGACTATTATGTTCTTGAGATCAGCAGTTTTATGCTCGATAATATGTATCAGTTTAAAGCAGATATTGCTGTTTTATTGAATATAACCCAAGATCATCTTGACCGCTATGATTATAAAATGGAGAATTACTCAGATTCGAAACTGAGAATTATTCAAAATCAAACAAAAAAAGATGTATTCATTTATTGTGCGGATGATGAAGAAATTTTTAAAGGATTACGAAAAACTCAGGTACAGGCTAAACCCTATCCATTCTCCATTCAAAAAGGAATAGCAATGGGGGCTTATTTAGAAAATAACAACATCATCATAAATCTACACCAAACTAACCAACAATCACTCACCATGTCAATTACTGAATTAGCCTTGCAAGGCAAACACAACATCTACAACTCTATGGCATCAGGTATAATTGCCAAAGTGTTAGAGTTACGCAACGAAACTATTCGCGAAAGCATGGCCAGTTTCACTAATATCGAACATCGTTTAGAACATGTTGCCAGAATATCTGGAATAGATTTTATCAATGATTCTAAAGCGACTAATGTAAACTCTACCTGGTATGCTTTAGAAAGTATGCCGAATGATGTAGTGCTTATTTTAGGGGGTATAGATAAAGGAAATGATTATGATATGTTGAAAGATTTGGTAAAAAATAAAGTGAGAGGGATTGTTTGTTTAGGTAAAGATAATAAACGCATTCATGATGCTTTTGAAGATGATGTGGAAGTGATAGTCAACACATTTTCTGCTCAGGAAGCCGTTCAGATTGCTTATCACTTAGCTAAAAAAGGTGATACCGTTTTACTTTCGCCAGCCTGTGCAAGTTTCGATCTGTTTAAAAATTATGAAGATCGTGGAAATCAGTTCAAACAAGCAGTAAAAGAATTATAGATTTAAAAGCATTAACATCAAAATAAATGAAATTAATGTAATCATCATGATAGAGGGAATAATTAACAAAACAAAAGGCGATCGCTGGATCTGGCTTATAGTAATCTTACTATCTATATGGTCTTTATTAGCTGTTTATAGCGCAACTGGAACTTTGGCTTATAAAAAAGGAGTGGGTAGCGAGCAGTTTTTAATTAAGCATTTAGTTATGATTGTTGGTGGAATTGCATTGATGTACTTTTCTCATTTATTAGATTATCGTTATTATGCCGGTATTTCAAAAATTTTAATGGTCATTACTATTCCATTGTTATTATACACCCTGATTTTTGGAGCTAATGTAAATGATGCCAGCAGGTGGGTTACTATACCTATTATCAATCAAACTTTTCAAACATCCGATTTAGCAAAACTGGCATTAATTACCTTTTTAGCACGTACGCTAACCAAAAAGCAGGAGAATATTAAAGATGTTAAAAAGGCATTTTTACCTATTATGGGTTCAGTTTGCGGCGTATTCTTATTAATAGCATTGGCTAATTTATCCACCGCATTAATGCTTTTTGGAGTAAGTATTCTATTACTTATTATGGGGCGTATCAGCATTAAGCAAATTTCAATTGTTTGTATTGCAGGATTACTTCTGCTTAGTGGAGTAATGTTATTAGGTCCACGCCGGAAAACATATATTTCCAGGATAGAAACCTTTATGCATCCCGAAAAGGTAAATCCCGATAAATCATTTCAGGCAAATCAATCAAAGATCGCAATTGCTACAGGTGGTCTTTTTGGGAAAGGTCCCGGAAATAGCACTCAACGCAATTTTTTACCTCATCCATATTCTGATTTTGTGTATGCATTAATTATTGAAGAATATGGCTTAGTGGGGGGAGTTTTATTGGTCATGTTATATCTCGTATTTCTTTATCGATGTGTTTTGATTGTAACCCAAAGTCCGAAAGCTTTTGGTGCATTATTAGCCGCCGGTTTAAGCTTTAGTTTAACTATTCAGGCATTTGCAAATATGGCTGTTGCAGTAGGTTTAGGCCCGGTAACAGGTGTTCCATTACCATTGGTAAGTATGGGCGGAACATCCATTTTATTTACCAGTATAGCATTTGGAATTATTTTAAGTGTTAGCCGCGATATTGATGAGAAAAAAATAGAAACAGAAAAAAATAAAGGAAAAATAATTGTTGGTGAAATTCCCGCAATGGCGTAAAAGGATAAATGAAGGACAAAATGACTGAATGATAAAATAACTGAAGGGTAAAAGGATTGAATAATTATTCTCTCATTCCATCCTTTTCTCATTTCATCCTTCTCTCATTTAATCATTAAATATATATAATGGCAAAACGAGTAATTATAAGTGGTGGCGGTACCGGAGGACATATATTTCCTGCGGTTGCGATAGCTAATGCTTTAAAACTCATTGCGCCTGATACTGAAATCCTATTTGTTGGCGCTAAAGGCCGCATGGAAATGGAAAAAATTCCAGCCTCAGGATACAAGATTATAGGTTTGGACATTCAGGGGTTTCAGCGAAAATCCTTATTAAAGAATATTCTTTTACCGTATAAACTGCTTAAAAGTATTTTGAAAGCCAGGTCAATTATAAAAGACTTTAAACCTGATGTTGCCGTAGGGGTAGGAGGTTATGCATCCGGCCCTCTTTTATTTGCTGCAGGTCAACTGAATATTCCATATTTAATACAGGAACAAAATTCTTATGCGGGTATAACCAATAAGCGATTAGGTAAAAATGCAGAACGTATTTGTGTTGCATTTAATGGGATGTCACAATTTTTTCCGCCGCAAAAAATTATGCTTACTGGCAATCCTGTTCGTAAAGAGTCTGTCAACATCATAAATAAACGCAATGCAGCCATGCAGGAGTTTGAATTATCTCCAAGCAAAAAAACAATATTAGTTACCGGCGGAAGTTTAGGCGCAGGGACACTTAATAAAAGTATAATTAATGATTTGGACAAAATAATTAAGGCAGATGTTCAGCTAATTTGGCAAACAGGTAAATATTATTACCAATCCATTATTAGTAAATTGCTTGGTAAAGAACATTTTAACATTAAAATAGTTGAATTTTTAAACCGGATGGATTTTGCTTATGCAGCTGCAGATGTGATTATTTCAAGAGCCGGTGCAGGAACGATAGCCGAATTATGTATGATTAAAAAACCTGTTATTCTGGTTCCATCACCAAATGTAGCAGAAGATCATCAAACCAAAAATGCCGTGGCTTTAGCAAATAATAGGGCCGCATTAATAGTAGAAGATAAAAATGCAGAACATGATTTAGTTGACAAAGTTTTAAGCCTGATTAATGATGATAGTAAATGCCAGGAGCTTGGACAGAACATTGAGAAAATGGCTCTTCCTAATGCCGACGAAATAATTGCAAATGAGATATTGAAAATCAGTAAATATAAAAGTCTAATTCAGGAGGTGGTATAAAGACATGGAATTAGAAAATATCAATAGAGTATATTTAATTGGCATCGGCGGTATCGGTATGAGCGGACTTGCACGCTATTTTAAGAAACGTGATTGTGTGGTTTGTGGATATGATAAAACTGCTACCAACCTGACTGATTCTTTAATGAATGAAGGAATTCCGGTAGTTTTCTATGATAATGAAGATAATATTCCGCTTAGTTTTCAGGAAAATGATCCGGGGACATTAATTATTTACACCCCTGCAATTCCTCAAAATTCAAGTATTCTGAATTTTTTCAGGTTAAATAATTATTCGTTAAAAAAGCGGTCTGAAGTGTTAGGAATTATCAGCAAAGAGATGTTTACTATTGCAGTGGCCGGCACACATGGTAAAACTACTACATCATGCATTATTGCTCATATTTTAAAAGATAGCGGTTATGATTGCTCTGCTTTTTTAGGAGGCATTGCAACAAACTATAATTCTAACGTTCTTTTTGGGGAAAATAATACCCTAATTGTTGAAGCTGATGAATATGACCGTTCTTTTCTAACCCTTCATCCGGATATTTCAGTTATAACTTCAATGGATGCAGATCATTTAGATATTTATGGTGATAAAAAACATTTAACTGAATCCTTTCAGCTTTTTGCATCTCAATTAAAGCCAAATGGTCAACTTATTTATCGTAAAGGTTTACTCTTAGGTGAGGGTAAAACTTATGCAGCTAATGAATCGGGTGATGCACAGGCTTATAATATTCAAATTAAAAACGGTTCATTCTACTTTGACTTTAAAAATGATACCAAGGTAATAGAGAATATTGAGTTCAATTTCCCGGGATTACATAATATTGAAAACGCAGTTGCCGCCATAGAAGTTGCTTTACATTTAGAAATTCCGGATCATAAAATCAAACAGGCTTTGGCAAATTTTAAAGGAGTTAAACGCCGTTTTGAATATCTTGTTAAAAATGATAATCATATTTATATAGATGATTATGCTCATCATCCGGAAGAATTAAGAGCATGCATTAAAGCAATTAAAATCCTATATCCGGAGAAAGAATTAACAGTAATTTTTCAACCCCATTTATTTACGCGTACCCGCGATTTTGCTGATGGTTTTGCTGAAGTATTAAGTATGGTTGATGATTTAATACTGCTTGATATTTACCCGGCACGTGAATTACCGATAGAAGGTGTAACATCAGAAATGATTTTGGAAAAAATAAACATCTTTCACAAACAAAAACTTGGTAAACAAGAAGCGATAAATTATGTAACTAACAAAAAGCCCGAACTGCTTTTAACTGTGGGTGCAGGTGATATAGACAAATTAACACAATTTTTAAAAAACGTCTTACAAAATGCTTAAGCAAATTAACTGGAAATCTATCGCATTCACTTTAATCTGGTTGATAATCCTCAGCGGATTGGTTGTGCTGATGAGTTTTATTGAAGGTAAAAAAGCAGTAGTGAAATGTAAGGATGTAAAAATTTTAATCCCAGGAACGAGAAACTTTATTGAACGCGAAGAAGTAGATAGAATTTTATTGGATAATAACGGCCCTTTAGTGGGTAGAAATTTAAGTAATATTAATATTCAGCAAATAGAAGCTAATTTAAAATCCAACCCATTTATTGAATATGCTAAAGTATTTGCCGATATGGATGGGATAATACACGTACAAATAAAACAGAGAGAACCTGTACTTCGGATTCTGAATTTTGCCAATGAAGATTTTTATATAGATCAAAATGGATTGAAAATTCCAATATCAGATAATTTTACGGCTAATGTTTTGGTAGCTAACGGTTATATATCAGAGAATTTTTCAAATAAGATCGATACATTAAAAACCAAACTTGGAAAAGATATTTTTAATACTGCTTTATTTATTAGTAAAGATACTCTTTGGAATGATCAGATAGAACAGTTGTACGTAAATAAAGATAGTGAAATTGAACTTATACCCCGTGTTGGAAATCACAAAATTATATTAGGCAATGCAGATTCATTGCAAACTAAATTTAGAAATCTGTTAGCATTTTATAAAAAAGCTATGCCGAAGGTTGGCTGGGATACATACAAAACCATAAACATAAAATATACAAATCAAATTGTATGCGAAAAAACAAATACAACAAGTACAGATAGTACAAAAATATTAGCCAGGCTCTTAGAAAAATCAGTAGCCGATAGTTTAAAAAGAATAAAACAAGATACAATAAAAAATTAATCCCGAATTTATGGAAAAGAATAATTCTGCATCAATAAAAAACTCACCAATCGTAGTCGGTTTAGATATCGGCACAACTAAAATCTGCGTAACCGTTGGGCGCAGAAGCGAACATGGAAAAATAGAAATTTTAGGAATGGGCAAGGCCGAGTCCGCCGGTGTAACCCGTGGTGTGGTCTCTAATATTCAAAAAACAGTTCAAGGTATAATTCAGGCTGTGGAAGAAGCAAGCTCTCAATCTAATGTAGATGTGAAGATTGTAAATGTAGGTATTGCCGGGCAGCATATCAAAAGCCTTCAGCATCGTGGTATTTTAACCCGGAAGGAATTGAATATGGAGATACAGCGAAAAGATATCGACAAATTAATTGAAGATATGTATAAACTGGTTATGCCTCCGGGCGAAGAAATTATCCATGTACTTCCGCAAGAATTTACGGTAGATAATGAGCCAGGAATTAAAGATCCAATTGGTATGGCCGGTGTACGCTTAGAAGCAAATTTTCACATTATTTCCGGGCATGTAAGTGCGGTTAAAAATATTTTAAAATGTGTTGGTAATGCCGGTTTAGAAACTCAGGAATTAATTCTTGAACCTTTAGCATCATCCGAATCAGTACTAAGCGATGAAGAAAAAGAAGCCGGGGTTGTTTTGGTTGATATTGGTGGAGGTACAACAGATCTTGCCATTTTCCATGAAGGGATTATACGGCATACAGCTGTAATTCCTTTTGGGGGTAATAGTGTAACTGAAGATATCCGTGAAGGATGTTCAGTCATGCGTAATCAGGCCGAATTATTAAAAACACGTTTTGGTTCTGCTTTAGCTGATGAAAATAAGGAAAATGAAATTATTTGCGTTCCTGGCTTACGCGGACGTGATCCAAAGGAAATATCTGTTAAAAACCTGGCCTATGTAATACAGGCCCGCATGGAAGAAATAATTGAACATGTGTATTATGAAATTAAATCGTCCGGTTATGAGAAAAAGCTCATTGCAGGTATAGTAGTTACAGGCGGTGGCGCCCAGCTTAAACATTTAACCCAATTAATAGAATATGTTACCGGTTTAGATTGTCGTGTTGGATACCCGAATGAACACCTTGCAAAAAATGAGGTATTGCCAAAAAATATATATGATGATTTAAAAAGTCCCATGTTTGCTACGGGTATTGGTTTACTCATAAAAGGAATACAAAAGGCCGAGTTATTAGAAATTTCATCAAAGCGCAGTACTGCTCCTGTAGAAAAAAGTCAGCCCGATGGTAAAGCTAAAAAGAGCTTTGGTTTATTTGATAAACTCTTACAAACAGGTGCGAAATTTATAAAAGATGATATAAAAGATGAAGATTATATCCGTTAAATTTTTACTAAGATATAGGT
>JBASZP010000364.1:0-7912 GCA_049660965.1 Daejeonella sp.
CCTCCATCATCCTTTATCTGTTCAAGCATTTCAATTACAGATTGGTTTGCTCCTCCATGAAGAGGTCCCCATAGTGCAGAAATCCCCGCAGAAACTGAAGCATATAAATTACAATCCGACGAACCAACCATACGGACCGTAGAAGTAGAACAATTCTGTTCATGATCTGCATGAAGAATTAACAAGACATTCATAGCAGAAACTATAGCAGGATCTATTTCAATATCTTCAGTACGCTGACCAAAAGTCATGTTTAAGAAATTACTGACATAATCGAGTTTATTTTGAGGATATATAATGGGATGGCCTAAAGATTTTTTAAATATCCAGGAAACAATGGTTGCCATTTTAGCCAGTAACTTAATAATAGTTAAATTAAGTTCTTCCGCCGTTTGTTTCGGATTTAACGAATCCGGGTAAAATGAAGATAAAGAACAGATCAAAGAAGAAAGCTGGCCCATGGGGTGCGATTTTGACGGAAAGCCGTCAAAAAACTTCTTCATATCTTCATGCACCAGTGTATGACGTGAAATATCGCTTTGAAAATTCTCTATCTGTGCTTTTGTAGGCAACTCCCCATAAATCAGTAAAAAAGCAACTTCCAAAAAGCTGGATTTTTCCGCTAATTCTTCAATAGAATATCCCCGGTATTTTAATATTCCCTCCTCACCATCTAAAAAAGTAATAGCGCTTTTGGCAGCCCCGGTATTTTTATACCCCGAATCTAAAGTAATATACCCGCTAAGATCACGAAGTTTTGAAATATCAATAGCGTTTTCATTTTCAGTACCCGTAATAACGGGAAGATCATAGGTTTTATCACCTAATTTTAAAGTTGCAGTTTCTGACATGTAATTAGTATTATGAAACAAAACTAATTAAATCTGCTTGTTTTCAAACTAATTTTAAAGTAACATTTTAATATTTTTTACACCTGGTAAATAGATGATCATAAATAATAAGTTACTAAAGTTTAGTTTAGCAATGAGTTAAAAGACAAACTATATTATTAACACCTATTTACCTTTAATTTCTTCTTTTACCTCGCCACAATCTAACATTTCGTCGCCATAATAAGGGTTTTTTACCTGGTTCTCTGAAGATAGCCAGTAAGCGCCCTCACCATTATTAGCCATAGGGCAATACTGAACATATAACTTACCCGAACTTACCTCACTATGTTTAAAAAGTGCAATTAGATCAGCGCTGACAGGGATAAAATGCAAACGCTGCTCACTAAGTTTTTCGGTACCCGCTATTTTCCTGGTAACCATTCCGGTAGTTTCACAACCCTTAATTTCCGTGAGCGCCAAAGCCAGTTCATGAGCCGCTTTTTTTGCTTCTACTGAGTCTGATAAAACCAAAGCATTCTTTAAATGGTTATAATGCGTATAAACCTTCTGCATTATGGTATCCTTTAATACAGGTCGGTTTTCAGAAACCTTTGTACTGTCTTTTTTTGAAGAAACTTCATTACTACGGTTATTTTTCTGAGTACATGAACCTAAAAAAAGCGCAAAACAGGTAAGGGGGATTATTAATTTACAGTTATTCATTGTTGATTAATTTAAGACTCAAAGATGGGAAAATTTTACGATTAGGATAAAATTTTCCGGATTAATATTCGGATAAACTCCGAAGGCATTCGGATACACGACGATGACAATCTGACAGACTGCGAGAGCATTCGGACGCATGATGATCATATTCGGAAGGACTCCGCAGGCATTCGGACACAAGACGATCACATTCGTAAGGACTCCGAAGACATTCGGATGTACGACGATCTCATCCGGAAAAACTCTTCTTTTGATTTGCAGTCTTACAAACGATTAGTCAAAGAAAAAGCAGCTGATTGGTTGTGAAGATATAGGTCAGGAGATAACTAAGGCAATATTTTGGATAATGATCATTCCTTCTTCGCTAACAAAATCAATTGTTATCCATATTACGCCTCTTAGTTTTACCTGGTGCCTTTGTGGCAAAACTTTTGAAACCATTAAAGCAAAACAAAGCTCAAGTTACTGATTAATCTGCGCTTTACTTAAAGAAGCAGTTAACCAGCCCGCTTCAATATATGCCTGGTATTTATTATAAAAATTAATAGCCGGCTCATTCCATTCTAAAACCTGCCAGGTCATCCCATTATAGCCCTTTTTTCGCGTTTCCTCAATTAGTCTGTCCATAAGCAGTTTACCTACCCCTTTACCACGCATTTTTTCAGTAACCAAAAGATCTTCCAGGTATAAACGAAGGCCTTTCCAAGTAGAATAACGAACATAGTATAAACCCAGGCCTTCCACAATCCCGTCAACTTCTGCTACAAATGCTTTCCAAACCGGGTTTTCGCCAAAACCTGCATCTTCAAACTCTTCTAGTGTTACGGTCACTTCTTCCGGAGCTTTTTCATAAACCGCCAGTTCATAAACAAGTTCCATTAACCTGGGGCAATCCTCTTTACGGGCAATTCTTATTATCGTATTCATAAAATTTAACTGTGATTAATTTAACAAAGGATTACTAGTGTTATCTGCTTTAAAATGCCTGGTTACCCGTTCTCCAAACAGCGTGCTTCCCAAACGGACCATCGTGCTTCCTAATTCAATAGCCATCTTATAATCTGCCGACATACCCATAGAAAGTTCTTTAAATGCATCATTCTTACGAAAAAAACTTTGCTTTAAACCCTTAAAAAAGGTATTCAACTCATAAAACTCTTCCCGTATCAGCTTTTGGTTGTCGGTGTTTGTAGCTATGCCCATTACACCAATAATGCGGACGTTCTTCAACTCTTCAAATTCCGGAGAGCGGAGTAATTCAACAGCTTCGGCAAAATCAAGCCCGAATTTAGTATCCTCGTCCGTAATATCAATTTGAAGCAGGCAATCAATTACACGCTTATTCTTTAAAGCCTCCTTGTTTATTTCTGCCAGTAATTTTAAACTGTCAACCGAATGAATTAAGTGAATAAAAGGCGCAATGTACTTTACTTTATTAGTTTGCAGATGGCCAATTAAATGCCATTCTATATCTTTAGGAAGCTGTTCATGCTTTTCAACCAGTTCCTGTACAGTGTTTTCACCAAATATACGCTGCCCCGCCTGGTAAGCTTCCATAATATCTTCAATTGGTTTTGTTTTAGAAACCGCTATCAATTTCACGTTTACACGATCCGTTTCTTCCTTTATAGCTGAAATATTAGCTGCAATGCTCATTATTCTGTATTTTTGAATTTAATATTGAAGGCTCAAACCTACATGATACTATAGTAAAATGCAATTAAATAATCATTTTACCTGTTGCTTAATTAATACCTGATTATACATGAACCGGATAATACTTTTTCTTTTTACAACCATACTTCTGTCAGCCTGCAACCAGAATGATACCACTCCCAAAGGAGTTATAGACCCTCAAAAAATGACCGCTGTTTTAACGGATATTCATTTGGTTGATGGTTATATATCATCATCACCCCAAACTGATACCCTTGTACAAAACAACTCAGTTTTATATCAAAATGTTTATAAAAAGTATCATATCAATAAAAGTCAGTTTGATAAAAGCATCAAATACTATAGCGCTAAACCTGTTTTATTAGATAGCATATATAGTAAGGTATTGCTTGCGCTTGAAAAGAAAGAAAAACAGGAACAAAAAAAGACTATCAAAAAAAATAATGATTTACCCCAGTAATGCTGCCGAAAAACTTGGATTTCTTGAAATAAAAGAGTTGCTTAAAACCCATTGTCTTAGTCCCATGGGTCAGCAAATGGTAGATAAGATCCAGTTAATGACCAATTATGATCATATAAATAAGTTCTTACGTCAAACTCATGAGTTTAAAGCCATTCTGCAAAATGATGAACCGCTGCCTATCCAAACCTTTTTCGATATTAAAAAACTGGCTGAAAAAGCCCGGATTGAAGGCACTTATCTAACTGAAGAAGAATTCTTCGAAGTTTTACTATCATTAAGCACCGTATTTTCTGTTATTCATTATTTTGAAGAACGCGGTGGTCAATATCCAAACCTCGAAGCTTTGTTTGAGCATTTACCCATTGAAAAGACTATTATTAAGAAAATTGAAAGGGTAATAGATCCAAAAGGTAAAATTAAAACTAATGCTTCTAAAGAACTGCAGGATATTATAGAGGGTATCTCAAAAGCAGAACAAGAAGCACGTAAAAAAACAGATCAGATATTTAAGAGCGCTCAAAACAATAACTGGACCGCGGATGGAAGTTTGACTATACGCGACGGCAGATTATGTATCCCAATTTTAGCAGAGAATAAACGCAAACTGAAAGGCTTTGTACATGATGAATCCTCATCCGGGCAAACCGTTTATTTAGAACCCGAAGAAGTTTTCCAGTTGAACAACACCATCCGCGATCTGGAATTTGATAAACGCCGGGAAATAATAAAAATATTAGTTTCCTTAACGGATGAATTAAGGCCGTATGTTCCTTTACTTATTTCGTACAACGGTTTATTAACCAAACTTGATTTTGTAAGGGCCAAAGCACTATTTGCTATGGCCATTGAGGGAGAAATGCCCGAATTAAGCAAGGAAGCGGAACTGAATCTAATTAATGCCCGGCATCCGCTTTTACTATTAAATTTAAAAAAAGAAAAGCAAACAGTTGTACCCTTAAATATTCGGATAGATGAACAACAACGTATTATTGTAGTTTCAGGCCCTAATGCCGGGGGGAAATCTGTCTGCATGAAAACCGTAGGCCTGTTACAGATCATGGTTCAGGCAGGTTTGCTAATTCCAGCGGATGAGCATTCTAAAGTCGGGATATTTAAACAGGTTTTTGCTGATATTGGTGACGATCAATCCATAGAAAGTGATCTGAGTACGTATAGCGCTCATCTTTCTAAGATGAAATACTTTGCAGAAAATGCAAATGCACAAACATTACTGGTTATTGATGAGTTTGGTACCGGTACCGATCCGCAATTTGGCGGCCCCATTGCCGAAGCGGTTTTAGAATCGTTAAATCATAAAAAGGTTAGGGGAGTGGTAACCACCCATTATTCTAACTTAAAAGTATTTGCCAATGCAAGTCCGGGTTTAGAAAATGCATCCATGCTGTTTGATAATCTGGAAATGAAACCTCTTTATATTTTAGAAATGGGTAAACCGGGTAGTTCGTATGCTTTTGAAATAGCACAAAAAATTGGTTTGCCCCCACAGGTTTTACAGGCCGCTAAAAATAAAGTAGGGGAGTATCAAAAAAAGGTTGACACTTTATTAATAGACCTTGAGCGTGATAAAAAAGAGCTGATGGATATACGCCGGGAGCTTGAAAAGCAGGAACGTAATGCGAATACATTATTCGAAGATACTCAAACATTAAAAGATTACCTGGATGACAATAAGAAGTCCATTTTAAAAGATGCAAAGATTGAAGCCCAAAACATCATTCGTAATGCGAATAAACTTATTGAAAATACGATTGCAGAGATCCGGGGGAATAATGCGGATAAAGAAAAAACCCAGGCTTTACGTCAGAACCTTCAGTTGGAAATCAAAAAGAATGAAATAGTAGAACAGCAAAGCAGGGTAGAAGCAGAAACAGTTGAACTTAAAGCAGGCGACTGGGTAAAAATAACAGATACTGAGAACATCGGGCAGGTAATTGATGTTGCAAAAGATAACGTGATCCTGGCTATGGGCGATCTTCGTTCTGTAGTGAAATTAAAACGGGTTCAAAAAATTTCTAATAAATCTGTTCCAAAGGAAATACGCAGGTCTTATTCCTCAAATTTAACAGAAAGCATATCTCAGTTTAGTACGGAATTAGATCTACGGGGTAAACGTGGAGATGAAGCCATGTATGAAGTTGAAAAATATTTAGACCGTGCTATCATGATGGGTTTACCGGGTTTAAAGATCATTCATGGAAAAGGGGATGGCATTTTAAGAAAACTGATCAGGGAACAGCTTAAAAAATATTCGCAGGTTAACCGCTTTGAAGATGAACACGCAGACCGTGGGGGAGATGGGATAACTTATGTTTATTTGAATTAGTTTAAAATGAACAGGATAAAAATAGATTTGCGCTATTTCTGCCCTGTTAAAATAAATACTATTAATTACTTCCCAATCTTTATTAATTCAATCTCAAAAATTAGAACACTATATGGAGGAATATCCTGTCCGGCGCCATTTGCACCATATCCTAACTGGTAAGGAATAAAAAACTTGTATTTAGAACCTACAGGCATTAATTGTACACCTTCTGTCCAGCCTGGTATAACCCCATTAAGAGGAAAAGTAGCCGGTTCATTCCTGTCATAAGAACTATCAAATTGCTTACCGTTCATTAACGTTCCTTTATAATGTACAGTTACCTCATCAGTCGCTTTAGGCTTATCTCCGGTAGCAGGTGTTAAAACCTGGTATTGTAACCCGCTTGGCAAAGTTATTATACCTTCTTTCCCCTTATTATCCTCTAAAAATTTGTTACCCTCAGCTATGCCGCCTTCATATTTCTTTTTATTGAGACTTGAGAGATGATTATAAACTATCTTTTGGCATTGTTCAGGAGTTAAGCTACCAGTTTTAGCGGTAAACCCATCATTCATTGCCTGGCTAACTAATGAATAATTAAGCCCGGTTATTCCACGTGATTTTAAATCCTTAGCCATACTTAAACCAAAAGCATAACTTAATGAATCTAAAGGGGTTTTACTGCATTTTGTGAGGAAACGTTAACAGGATTCTTTGGGATAACCGTAGTTTTTTTCTTTACTTGTGCATAAGTATTTAAGCTTATCCCTAAACCTAAGGCAATAAGCATTGCATTTTTTATGATCGTTGATTTCATTGAGCGAAGATATAAAAATAAGAATTCATGAAATATTTTCTTAATCAAATAATCGTTCCTTATAATTAAGAAGAGTAAGATTTAATTTCAACTACCCAACTCTAAAATCCGGTCAAATTCTTCTGGTTTTAAGCTCATAACCGATAATCTTCCCTGTTTAACCAGACCAATATCTTTAAGCCGCTCATCAGCTTTAACCTGTTTTAAAGTTACCGGATTCTTTAGTGCTTCTACAGGCTGCAAATCTACAACCAACCAATTTTTATCTTCTGTGGTCGGGTCCTGATAAGCCTCTTTGATTACTTTTGCAATTCCAACAACCTGTTTATCTTCATTACTGTGATAAAAAAGCAACAGGTCATCTTTTTTCATATCCCTTAAATTATTACGTGCCTGAAAGTTTCTAACGCCATCCCAAAATGTGCTCCCGTCTTCATTAAATTTATCCCAGCTATATTTAAAGGGTTCTGATTTTATTAGCCAATAGTTCATTTTTTAAAAATTTAGTTTTCTTTAAGCGCCTTCAATTAAGCCTATCACATTTCCAAAAGGATCTGCAATACTTCCTACACGAATTTCTCCGCCAACATTATGAATTTCCTCATGAATTTCAATGCCTTTCATGTTAAACTGCTCAAAAGCATTATCAATATCATCTGTTTTCCAATAGGTAATGCTGTGATTACCCTGGGAATAAAATTCACCGGATGGATCTAATCCTAATTCGGAACCATTAATATCAAAACCAACATAAAACGGTTCATCAAAATAGGGCTTGATGCCAAATGCTTCAGCATACCAGGTTTTAGCCTGCTCCAAATCATTAACATGGTAAACAATAGTTCGTAATCCTTTTAAAATCATTTGTATATTATATTTAATGTATTATTTTGAATAAAAGTTCTTTTAAGAGTTCGCCATCTTCAGTATTTCCGGTTGAATCCACGCCTTTTGACCGTGTATCGAATTCTCTTAAATAAGCAATTACATGAAATGTTTTCCATTTGTCGTAATTTCTGGCGGCCAGTTCATAATCTTTTACAAAGTAAGGATTTACTCCTAATTCTCTC
>JBASZP010000365.1:0-1913 GCA_049660965.1 Daejeonella sp.
GTCCTAAAATAGGTTTACAGATTGACATTTTTTGATTTATAATAACTTTTCCAATTTCGTTGTACAGTTAGGTTATTTTGATGAACCATTTCAGGTGTAAACATATTACAACTCATATGTGGCCTTAGTTTATTATAGACATTTACCGATGTTGTTAATAGTTCCATTACCTCTTCCTTATTATTGAGCACCTGATGTTCCAGGTATTCTTGTTTCATAATTCCATTGACCCTTTCTGCAATTGCATTTTCTAACGGATCACCATTCTCTGTCATGCTGATAATTATATTATTGTCCTGTAATAGCTTTATATAATCATAACTGCAATATTGAACACCCCGGTCGGAATGATGTATCAAGCCATTTATAGCTTGGCCATTTTCTTTAATCGCCATTTGTAAAGCCCTAAGCGTATGAACGGATTCCAACGTATCTGCTACATGATAACCGACTATCTTTTTGCTATAGGCATCGGTAATAAAACTGATGTACACAAAGCCTTTTTTTGTGCGGTAATAGGTAATATCTGATACCCATATCTCATTTACTTTAGCAGGTACGATTTCCCTTATACAATTGGGATACTTTCTTAACCAGTGAAAGGACTGCGTAGTAAATACCCGGCGCCTCTTTTTACGAACTAACAGATAATGAGCAGCAAGGAGATCAAAAAGTGCATCTCTGCCCATCTTGATCTGATGCTCTAACAAAAAGGGCTGTAATAAAATATACAGCTTTTTACCGCCCATGACCGGATGTATCAATCTTATTTTCTTAACCTCATTTAATATGATTTCCTGCTCAAAGCTTACCGCCTCTATTGCCCAAAAGTGCTGATAATAAGCTTGTCTGCTAACACCAAGTAAGCAACAGCATTGCACCAGGCTAACCCTGGGATAGCTGTCTTTAGTCTCATGGATTACTTGGTAACGGACTTTTTTCGGATATTGATCTTCAGGTCCCTTTCGGCTACCTCTATCATTTTACGATAGAGTTCCTTTTCCAATAGGGCATCATCCAGTTGCTTTTTTAATAGGTTAACTGAGGTAATGTCTTCAGTCAAAACATCCTGATCTTTCTTTGCTGGCATAACATATGAAGATAAATAAATTGCCTTCTTAACCTCCAGACCAAATGATTTTAGCCAGGATGTGAGCCGACTGTTTCCCAATTTATATTTCCTTTCAAGCGTGGTACGACTATCAGATCCGTCTAAATATTCCCGGCAGACCTTATGTTTAAATTCTTCACTGTACTGGCTTTGCCATTTACTCTCATAGACCTTTGAATATCTTTCCATTTTTGTTTACTATTGTGTAAACCTATTTCAGGACAAGACAGGTCATACTTTCCTCAGCAAAAATTTTCAACCTGTAAAAACAAGTAAACAGCCCGCTTGTTAAGGTTTATATAGAAAATCATCTTCTAAAGACAATAAACATCTTCTTAAAAAAACCTGATGAAAAAGTACACTTACCTTTTAGCAACAGCTGCCTTGTTTGCTTTGGCCATTATTCCATCCTGTAAAAAAGAGCCGCCGCTGCGGATAGAAACAAACACGCAGGCTCCTGACGGGGCTTTGCTGCAACAGGCTAAAGACTGGTACCGGCAGCAGTTTGTTTTACCACCATCTGTGGCAGATGGGGCTATTGACCTGAAAGCCTATACCCCGGACTGGAATAAAGCTAAGGTGGTTAAAAACAGTAAAGGTCAGGATGTTGTGGGGGTTCCTTTATTGAGTTCAAAGGAGGTGTATATGGAACTGAATGTGCTGCTTGCAGATGGAAAGGCTGTTGGCCTGGTGAAGAAGTATGTACTGGGTCAGGATAAGAAAATACAGCTAAGTATTTATAAAGCTCCCGGGGATTTAATTGTTAAAGGGTATTATGATCAGGAAAGGAAGTGGTTTATGG
>JBASZP010000366.1:0-7661 GCA_049660965.1 Daejeonella sp.
TGTCTCATTAACTTCCTGTACACGTGCCCTGAACTCGTTGCCTTTATTATCCTGTAATGGTAAAATAGAGTTCACTTCCGGTTTTTCCATATCAGCAAACATATCAATAGGTAATTCGGTTACAGCCTGTTCATCTTTATCACCATAAGCATCTGCGGCAATTAAATGAAAATCATAATTATCACCTGCTTTTAACCCGCTTAGATTTTCTTCAAATTTTGGAAGCATCATACCTGCACCATACAGAAACACAAGTGGGTTTTCTTCATTTGCTTGTTCTACAAAAACTTCTTCTTCATTCTCTTTTGTGTACAAATCGTACGTTAATGATACTACGCTGTTTTGTTTAATGTTCATTTTTTATAATGATGGAATGAATGAATGATGAAATGAATGAATGATGGAATGAGAAAATGATTGAATTCACTATTATATTTTCAGTTGTATTTGCTTAATAGCCTCTTCTACCCCATTAACTGGTAATCGACAGGTTCTGTTCTGGCAGACAAAGATTTTAGTTTCAGTGCTTAATTTATCCTGCAGCAAAGGTAAACTTCCTGAACTTCCGCCCAAAATAATTTTATTAGGAATGTAATGTTTTTCTAATTCCCTCCTTTTATCTTCTGCTTCAGGACCCGTTATTGCAATTTCAAATACTCCAAAAACTTCATTTAATAATAATGCTGCCCAATTAGAATACCCTGATCCGTAGCTCTTAATATGCGGGTAAACATTACGTAATTGCTGGGAGGCTATCTCTAAATAATCATCTTCATCAAATAAATGTCCCAGTTTAAAAAGATTATTAGCCATTACAGAATTAGATGCCGGAATGACATTATCCATAATTTCCTGTTTACGGGCAATTAATTGTTCGCCAATTTTTGAAGTGTAAAAAAACATTCCGCTTGCTTCATCATAAAAATTAGAAATAGCATAATCTGTAAAACGTTTGGCGTGTTGCAACCACTCTTCATTAAAACTCACTTCATATAATCCAATTAATCCATCAATTACAAAAGCGTAATCATCTAAAAAAGCGGCCTCACTCCGGCCCTCTCCCTCCGGAGAAAGAGTCTTTTTGTAAACTCTGATGAGTTGATCATTTTGCGATAAGTTATTGAGTATAAAATTGGCATTAGTTATGGCGATATTTAGAAATTCAGGTTCATCAAAAACGCGGTAAGCATCAGTATATCCTTTCAGCATCATTCCGTTCCAGGCGGCTAAAATTTTATGATCTAAACCTGGCCTGATCCGTTTTGAACGAAAGTCAAATACTTTCTGTTTGGCCTCAGATATTTTAGACTTTAACTGCGTTTCAGACAAACCTAACTTTGAAGCAAGTTCTCCATCTTCATCAGTTCTGAAAAAGATATTAGTTTTTTCCTCTTCCCAGTTTCCTGTTTCGGTAACGTTATAATAAATGCTGAAAATTTCTTCCTCAGCGCCTAAAGCAGAGCGTAATTCTTCTTTGGTAAAAGTGTAAAATTTACCTTCCACGCCTTCACTGTCTGCATCCAAAGCCGAATAAAAACCACCTTCAGGAGATGTTATTTCGTGTTTTATAAAATCAAGTGTTTCATATACTACCTGCTTATAAATTTCATCGGGTATGTATTGATAAGCCTCCGCGTAAAGCGAAACCAATTGAGCATTATCGTACAACATCTTTTCAAAATGCGGAACATGCCACTTTCCGTCAACAGAATACCGGGCAAAACCACCGCCAATATGGTCGTAAATCCCCCCGAAAGCCATCTTTTGTAAAGTTAACCTGGTACTGATATGTGCGGCATCATCTTTCATTAAATGAGCATAACGCAACATAAATTGCCAGTTATTGGGCAAAGGGAATTTTGGAGCACGGTTATAACCTCCTTCAGCCATATCAAAGGAGCGTTTCCAGGGTTCAAAAATTGCTTTTAAATCTTCCTCTGTATATTCTTTCTTTTCTTCAATAAATTTAAGCTGTTCGCTTTGGCGGATTCCTTCCGTTAGTTTTACAGCATATTGTTCTGCTTCATCAGGTTTGTTATTCCAAAATTCAGCGAGATTTAATAATAAATTTATCCAGTCAGTTTTTCTGAAATAAGTTCCGCCATAAATCGGACGCTGATCCGGCAGGCAAAAACAATTCAATGGCCAGCCGCCACTTCCCGTCATTAACTGAACGGCGTTCATATAGACCTGGTCAATATCAGGACGTTCCTCACGGTCAATTTTAATGCAAACAAAATGTTCATTCATCACTTCGGCGACTTCCTGGTCTTCAAAACTTTCATGTTCCATCACATGACACCAATGGCAGGCTGAATACCCGATACTAACCAAAATGAGCTTATTCTCTGCTTTAGCTTTGCTAAGCGCTTCTTCCCCCCAGGGATACCAGTTAACAGGGTTTTCAGCATGTTGTAATAAATACGGAGAGGTTTCGAGAGTTAATTTGTTAGACATGTGGATTTGTTCAAATTTGGAAAGCTATTATTTTGTAATGTTACAAAGTTTTAATATTGTAAAGTTAAAGAGCCCGCATTAAATTCAAATCAATTCAATTTTGCTTAGCAGCATTTAAGTAAAACTTATTTACTTTGCAGCGCTCATGAAGATTACCCGCACAGAAATATATCGTTTCAGCATCCCGATGGAACCCTTTGTAATTGCAACCGGAACCATGCATTTTGCGCAGAATGTTTTTATACGCATTTACACCGATACTGAACATTATGGTGTTGGAGAATGCTCTGCTTTCCCAATGATTGTAGGAGAAAACCAGGAAACCTGCCTGGCTGTGGCTAAAAGTATTGCCGAGCTTTGGAAAGGTAAAAATGCCCTCGCAATGGAGGACAGGTTACAGGAAATGCATAATTTAATAGCGAATAACTCAACTATCAAAAGCGCTTTTGATATGGCCTTATATGATTTAGCCGCAAAGAATGAAAACAAACCACTGTACCAGTTTTTAGGCGGGAGCAAGCGGGAAGTAGAAACAGACATCACCATTGGTATTGGAACGGTTGATGAAATGTGTGCATCTGCTGCAAAATATAAACAACAGGGCGCTACCATCTTAAAAGTAAAACTGGGAAAGAAAGCGAAAGAGGATATTGAACGAATTAAGAAAATACGTGAAGTAGTTGGCCCTGATATGAAATTACGAATTGACGCAAACCAGGGCTGGGATTTTGAGGAAGCAGCAGAAGCCTTACAGGGAATGAGAAATTATAATGTTGAATTTTGCGAGCAACCCATGCGTACCTGGTATGATGATCGTCTTTCGGAACTACGCAAACTGACACCAGTTAAGATCATGGCTGATGAAAGTTGTTATAATCATCATGATGCCCGGAAACTGATTAATTCCAAATCATGCGATTATATCAACATAAAGTTTGCGAAATCTGGCGGAATTAATGAAGCATTGAAAATATATGAAACTGCTGATGTTGCGGGTATAAAATGTATGATCGGCGGCATGCTGGAAAGCAGGATTGCCTTAAGCGCTAAACTTCATTTTGCTTATGCCTGCAAAAACATTAGTTTCTTTGATCTGGATACTTGTTTCCTTGGGCATTTAAAAGATCCCGCCGTGGGCGGAGTAAGCTATAAAGGATTTTTCCTGAATGTTCCGGATACTGCCGGTATAGGCGCCGATGCAGATGAAGAGTTTTTAAAAAGCTGCGAAAAGTGGACTGTTTAAAAGCATTTTACAATAAAATTTATACGGCAAGATACGATTGATGAGACACCAACCGCGGTAAAAGGAGCAATTTTGTCAGGCTGAGCGAAGTCAAAGCCTCATAGGCAATACGTAACCCTTCGACTTCCTCAGGGTAATACTCATTATTTTATTTCATTCCCGTTCACATCAATATAAAACCCCCTGCCGTCCAATGTAACGTATGACTTTCCTTTATCAAAGATTTCCGCGGACTCATATTTAACAGGAATAACAACCTTTCCGTACTGGTCTAAAAAGCCTATCTTATTTTTAATGCGAACCCATCCCCTGTTAAATTCAGGATCGCAGTCATCTACTTCATCATATATTAAGGGCACTACTTCCTTACCATCGCGGTTAACAAAGCCGCTTTTAAAAATATCTTTTCTAACCCTCGTAACCTGCCATACATACGGACTGAATGTATTTACCTGGTCATAAGGTAAAGTGGCAATTACTTTTCCTTTGGTATCAATAATAGAAAACTTTTCTCCTGTTTTCACAAGCGCCCTGTCTGCATAGAATGATTCGACAAAATCATAAGAAGTATTAAATGCATCCTCTCCATTTATATTAATATAAAACCAGTCATTCTGTATATTTACCTTTGCCAGGCCGCATGAATAGGGTTCTGCAGAATCATACCTTTTTACTTTGGTATAGTAAGCCGGATCTGCAGCCTGCATTTTTAAATTAACAAACATAGACCCCCTTCCCTCCTGTACCAGGGCAATGGTATCCTGTATAGAATTTACAAGTAATTGAGCATCCATAGGGAATAATTGCTTTCCATTTCCATCTAAAACTCCTTCATAATAATTATTCCCCTGCCTGATGGAAATTTTAGCATAACCAAGTGCATTGGGTTTATCTTTGCGGGTATATTTAGTAGTGGAATCATGCCCGGACTTATTCCCGTTTTCTATAGAGGTATACTTAAAGCCCCCGCTGTCATTTTCTGTATCAGCCATGTTTTGTTTTGAAGAATAGTTAGGTTTACTTTTTGAGGTGCAGTAGCACAGATTAGAAAGCAAAGCAACTATGATAATATGAGTATTAAGGTTTTTCAATGATGTTCGTTTTTTAATGAAGGATGAAATAATAGAATGATAAATAAAGATAATATTTATTAGTTGAATAACCGCTTAACAAAATAACATTCCAAACAACTTAGTATATATGTTACCAGGCCAAAATTAATTAAATAAAAAGTAATATATTTGGAATTATTTAAACTCTCATATATGAACCGTATTCCTGCTATACTTCTCGCCTGTGTTACCCTGATAACTTCTTTTCTATGCTATATGGAAAACTGGAGCAGAGGCTATCCTGATGGGCGCAAAACAGAGTTTGATCTGGCAATAAAGCATGTGTTTTCTGCATTTTCCATTATCAGTCTTGTTACCGCTTTCATCTTTATTATCCTGGCCATTAGGGCTAAACATAACAATACCGGAAAGTTGTTAAAAATAACCACCTTAGTTTATGTCCTCATGGTGATTGCATTCTTTATTATCAATTATTATTTCGGCTTAAAGTTCAATGATGGTCTGGGCGGGTAAGTTGCCGGGCCATCAAAAACTAATTTCACGGGTATTTAAGAATAGTAATTTAGGAGGATATGATCTAAATATTCAGATTATTTGATCAGTAATTTCTTAAAATCATCATCTGTACCATTAAAAACATTCATATCCACCTGGTGGAAAATACCATTTACCCTGGCTTTATCAGAATGTTGCCAGAAATGCCAGGAAGCGAGATTGAGCCTGGGCTGGTAATAATGAGCGATCCAAACCGGGTAATCATCAAAATCCCCTGAAAGATTATCGCAATAAAACTTCAGGCCTGAATAGATCATGGGTTTTATTCCCAGTTGTTTTTCCACCTCCTTTAAAAACTGCTTTAAATTAGCCTGGAATTCTTCCCGGCTTTTGCTTCCCCGTTCTTCCACATCAATTACAGGGACAATATCACCGCTTGAAAAAGGAACTGTTTGCAGAAAAAAACGGGCTTGCCATAAACCAGACCTGTTCTGTTTAAAATAATGGTAAGCGCCCCGCTTTAAACCCGCCTTACGGGAGAGGCGCCAGTTACGTTTAAAATAAGGATCCACACTTAAAAGCCCTTCGGTAGCTTTAATAATGGTATAATTTATTTTTACATCCTCATCCGTCATCGCGGCTACACGCTGCCAGTCTATTTCACCCTGGTAACGGCTGACATCAATGCCATGAATGGAATAGCCTTTCGGGATACGGATTTGGTAAGAAATATAATGCGGGTAATTATCCGCATGAAACACGTTAACCACCCAAATTGCCGTTGAACGCACCAGACTGATCAGCTTTCCATAATAAAATGGGCTAAGGACAAGTAAAATAAGAATAATCGCTAACCATAACTTTGAAATTATTCCTTTCCGCCGGGCTATGCCTGTTTGCCTGCTGCTTTTGCGCCTGTTTACTTTTGCCATTAAGCCGTAAAGCTAAGAGATTAAACATTATTCTTTAGCAGAAAACACCTTTAAGGTTTTCATATTTTAAAGGCAGTTTTTTACGTAATTACTATTAATGCTATTTGGCTGCTCAATTCTCCTCAGAAGGTATTGAATTTTTAATTACGACTTGTCTCCCTCTCCTTCGGAGAGGGCCGGGGTGAGGCTTTTTTACCCAAAACACCTTAACTATTAACTTTAAATACTACCTTTAAAAAATATTTACTAACCATTTAACCTTTAAAATTATGAAGACCCATACAATTATCACTAAAACATTCTTTGAAAAACTAGCCATAACCCGGCCGTTTAAAGTACTAAGCCTGTTATTAATAGCAGCAACACTTTTACCAGCTTCCTGTAAAAAAGATAAAAAAGAACCCGCAGTTTCCCTGATGGTCAGCACCCTTGCCGGAACGGGCTTCACTACCCCGGAGGCTAATAATGGCCCGGCTAAAGATGCGACTTTTAACCTGCCGGCAGGAGTAGCAATAACTAAAGAGGGTATTGTATATGTAGCGGATACACATAATAACCAAATACGAAAAATTACTAAAGAGGGAGAAGTTAGCACGTTGGCTGGTGGAGGCACCGAGCTATTTGCCGATTGTAAAGGATTTCAGGCAAAATTTGATCAACCTTGTGGAATAGCAGTAGATGCACAAGGGAATATATATGTGGCAGATCGTTATAATAATCGAATACGGAAAATTACCCTGCAACTGAATGGACCAGTAATCGTCAGCACATTGGCAGGTGATGGTACACAAAACTTTAAAGATAATACAACCGGTCTGCTTGCTCAGTTTGATCACCCAGCCGGGATAGCAGTAGATGCGCAGGGTATTGTGTACGTAGCTGATTCCGGTAATAATCGGATACGGAAAATTACCCAAACAAATGGGGTAATGGTAACTACGCTGGCAGGTGGTAACGGAATATTTAAAGGTCCAGAAGGAGTTGCAGTAGATGCACAAGGTAATGTATATGTGGGAGATACTTATAATTACCGGATACAGAAAATTACTACAGAAGCAGGGATTGTAACAGTAAGTACCCTGGCAGGCAGTGGCGATGCCAATTATTTAGATGCTACAGGAACGGCAGCAAAATTTTATCGTCCTGAAGGAATAGCGGTGGATGCGCAGGGGAATGTATATGTAGCAGATAGTTATAATCACCGGATACGTAAAATAACCAAAGAGGGCGTAGTCAGCACACTGGCCGGTACTGGCTATCGGCCTAACCCTGTGGAGCCAGGTATCGGCGCCTTTTTAGATGGCAAAGCATCTGTTGCCCAATTTAACCAGCCTCACGGAGTAGCAGTAGGCGCAGATGGTAAAGTCTATGTAGCAGATAGAAATAATCACCGCATACGCAAAATAGAATAAACAATCAGTTCAGTTTAAATCAAACAGGCCTGCCAGGAATATTCCTGAC
>JBASZP010000367.1:0-2873 GCA_049660965.1 Daejeonella sp.
GGGTAAGACAAAACCTCATTCAATATCTGATACAGCAAAAAAACTATCCACGCTCTCTAATTAAACTTGAGGGTGGATTAAAGTTGAATTCCCTGCAAAAACGATCGGATATTTTATTGTTTAACAATACAGGTAAAAAGATCATGCTGGTTGAGTGTAAAGCGCCATCTGTAAAAATTACCCAGGATACCTTTGACCAAATAGCCAGGTATAATTTTATACACCAGGTAAAATGGCTATTAGTGAGTAATGGTTTAGAGCATTTTTGCTGCGAAATTAATATTGAAGAGAAGTCATACAAGTTTGCAGAAGATACCCCGGATTATTCAGAGGCTTAATAATGTATTTAGATAATTTTAAATATAGCTATTAATATCAATTGCTTAGGTTAAAAAAGTCCCCTTGCTCATTTGATGAACAAGGGGACTTAATGAGATGAATAGCTATACTTCTTACCAGATTTTAATTCTATCTTCCGGTTTTTTGTATAATTTATCACCAGGTTTAACATCAAATGCAGCATACCAGGCATCCATATTAACCGGTGCGCCTATTGTTCTGTATTCACCTGGGGAGTGCGGATCTGTAATGATTAATTGTGAAGCGCTTTCTGGTAAAATATTACCTCTCCAAACTTGTGCCCATGATAAAAAGAAACGCTGATCGGGAGTAAATCCATCAATCTTTTTATTGGACTGGCCTTGCTTAGTTAGTTTAAAAGCTTCGTAAGCTACATTTAAGCCGCCTAAATCACCAATATTCTCACCTAATGTTAATTTACCATTTACATGGATAGTATCTAAAACAGTATAGCCATCAAATTGAGTAGCAAGAGCTTTGGTTTTTTCTTTAAATTTAGACAGATCTTCTGCTGTCCACCAGTTCCTTAACGTACCATCTTTATCATACTGGCTTCCTGAATCGTCAAAACCATGAGACATTTCATGACCGATAACTGCGCCTATGCCGCCATAATTGATAGCATCATCAGCATTGGGATCAAAGAAGGGGAACTGTAAAATGCCCGCCGGGAAAACGATCTCATTTAAAACAGGGTTATAATAGGCATTTACAGTAGGGGGGGTCATTCCCCAACGGTTACGATCAACAGGCTTGCCTAATTGATTAACCATGTCATTATATGTCCATCTGCCGGAGTTTCTTAAGTTTTGTACAAAAGACTCTCTGCTTATTTCTAAATCATTATATGTTTTCCACGTGTTTGGATAAGCAATTTTTGGATTAAACGCGTTTAATTTAGCCAGCGCCTTTTCCTTGGTCTCATCACTCATCCAGTCCAGTTTTTTAATACGAATGGCGAAAGCTTTACGCAGATTGCTTACCAATTCTTCCATTCTAACCTTTGCTTCGGGCTTAAAGTGTTTCTTAACATATAGCTGGCCTAATAATTCGCCTACCGTTCCATCTGCTAATGATGACATGCGCTGCCAACGTGGGGTTTGTATCTTTTGGCCGCTTAATACCTGTGCATAAGCAAAGTTCGCATTTACAAAAGGTGAGCTTAAATAAGGGGCAGAACCTTTAAGCACACACCATTGTAAATAAGTTTTCCAATCATTAACAGGTGTTTGTATTAATAAGGTATTTAGATCTGCGAAGAATTTAGGTGATGATACCAAAATGGTATCCTGGCCGTTTACCTTCATTTTAGGCATTAACGATGTCCAGTTAATGTTAGGTGTAGTTTTATTTAAATCTGCTACAGAAAACTTATTATAAGTTTTTTGCGGATCACGCATTTCTACCCGGCTCATTTGTGAAGCGGCAAATGATTTTTCGATATTGAAGATAGTTTCCGCGTTTTTTTCTGCAGTTTCTTTAGCTACACCTGTTAAAGTAAACAATTGTATGATATAGTTTTTATACGCTTCCTGTATTTTTACACTTCGTGCATCACTTTTTAAATAATAATCCCGGTCAGGTAAAGTTGTACCGCCCTGCGACAATTGCGGAACCATATTAGTTACATTTTTACGATCCTGGCCAACATAAAATCCAAACATAGGCGAAGCTAATCCCACAGTACGCATATAAGCTACTTCGTTTAATACGCCATCAATATCATTTATTACTTTAACTCTGCTTAAATCTGCCTGGATAGGAGTGTAGCCCAATTTCTCAATGGCCATACTGTCCATTCCCGCCGCATAAAAATCACCAACTCTTTTTTCCAATGAACCCGGTTTAGCAGTTTTATCGTTCGCACTTTCATTCAAAAGCGCTTTTACCGCGTTAATATTAAAATCCCTAAGCTGGTTAAAACTTCCCCAACGTGTTTCTTTAGCGGGTACAGGATTGTGTTTTATCCATGTTCCACTGGCATAATTGTAAAAATCATCACCCGGCTTTACAGTCGGGTCCATGTTAGATTTATCAATAAATTTAGCTGTAGGTTTCTCTGCCAAATGATTTTGTGCAGATGCATTAATGGATAGCAGGGCCGCTACCGGTAGGAATAAAAGTTTATAATTCATTTTCATTACGTGTGTTAATTACTGAAATAAAGAATGTGAATTTAGGCTTTAAGTTCGTTATGAAGAAATAATTTTGGTGTGATTTACCTGTTGAACCAATAAATAATCCGGCCCAAGCCTAAGCGATTAAGAAAAAAGTTAGAAATTTTAACGTTTGAAATGATTTTCATGAAAAAAGTAATGATATAGCTATTAACTATAAAATGGATAAAAATATTGTTACATAAGCTGAGAATTTCTGAGAAGGGATATCACAACACTAATTAAGTAACATCTTCTGTTTTAGAAGTAAGGCAAAGCGATGGTCTGCATGGTACTTCCAGTTTTGGAAGTAAAGCAAAGCGATGGTCTGCATGGTACTTCCAGTTTTGGAAGTAA